>JALSOU010000203.1 GCA_026986305.1 Thermoplasmata archaeon
TGATGTGTTTGAAGCATAGTCAGAAGCAATGTAGAGATGTCCGCTAATCTTTCCTGAAGGAACTGATCTGGATAAGCTAAGAGATATTGTTCTGTTTCCATCAACCTCTATCTCCTTATTTGCAGTGTATGTGACATTTCTAAGGATTTTCTCCACAGGTTCTGTTGTTGTGTAGTTAACCACTATCGAGTATTTTCCAGAAGGCAGGTAAACATCCACGCTGTTTCCCTTGGGCCATATGGTCTTCTTATAACCATCGGAGGTAAGTATATTGATCGGAATTCCAGCCTTTGTCTTTGACTGGAAGGACATGGTTATGTCCACATAATAAACCTCAGTCATGTTGAGGTTCAAGGTCATGGGGGAATCCACCGTTATTCCTTCGAATAGGCCGTGGGTTTTGTTGGCATCAGTGGCATTTATCACATATTTTCCTTCTGGAAGGAAGAGATCAAAGCTTCCATTATTCACCACATATGGTATGGTATTGTTTTCCGAGGAAACCCATAGCGTTGTGTTAACAGGCTCCCCCCTCATTCTTAGGGTGCCGTTTATCTCAAATCTTTTTTCGACTTCTATGTTGTAGTTGACAGAGGGATGCTTTGCGGAGAACACTGCGGTGTATCTGTGTGTTGCCTCATACCTCACTGAGCCATCTGAACTTATGTTTTGTATTACAGAAATGCTGTACCTTCCTGCTGGAATCTCTATGGAATAGATGCCGCTTTCATTGGAGATGGCTGTGAATGTTGAGTTATATCCTGAGAATGTTATGTTCACTCCAGATATAGGATATCCATTCATAAGAACTTTTCCGTGCACAGTTACATTCTTAGGTGCCAGAGTCATATCGACTTCCAAGGGCTCCCCACTCTTTATGTCTTTGAGGATCGTTTTTTCAATATAAAGCTGTGAAGAGGCCTTTATTTCGTAGAATCCCGGTTTTAGGACAACGCTGTAATGTCCTTTTGAATCGGAGATCACAGAAAGGGTAGTGTTGTTTGTGAACGATATCTTAGCTCCTTTTACTGTTGTATTGGCTACACCGTATATCGTTCCTTTCACGATCTCTCCAGTTATCAGATCTATATCGTACTCTGCGTCCTTGTAGACATTCAGCTTTCCTGAAAATGCGTAGGGGTGTCCGAGGGCTGTGTGTGAGACAAACACTTCATAATTCCCATCTGGAAGATATGCTGTGTAGTTGCCCTTTACGGAATAAGCATAATAAACGCTGCCGTCGTTTTTAACGAACATCACCGGAAACGCATCTTTATAGCTTATAAAATGCTTATTACTATTTTCATAATATCCTTTAAATCTAACATAGCCATGAATCCTATGGGGGTTTACCATGTTCAGAGATAAACTTTCATTTGAATAGACAGATATGTGCTTAAGCAAAGTATATCTCTTTTTTCCATTTATATATGTGGCATGCACCGTGTATTCTCCTCTTGGAAGATTTACTGAGTAATATCCGTGCTTGTCTGCAGTAACTGTGCGGCTCATGGATGGGAATGTGTAGTTTATGAAGTCTATGCTAATATATGGAACTCCTTTTCCATCTGCGCTCACATATCCATGGAGATTGAACGCTCTGTAAATGGTTATGTTTGCGTTGGAAGTCCTGTTTTTGAACACTCCGATAATGTATGATGAGGGTGCAAGCGATGAATTTTCAGGAACAATGTGGTATGTTCCCGGAATCACTCCAATAACTGTAAATTCTCCTTTTCTATCGGTGTAGAATGTCATCTTTCTGCTGTCTTCGGTGCTTTTCAGGTAGAACTTCTCATTTTTTATGGGATCTCCGTAGTAATCGCTTATTTTTCCTTTGACAGTTCCTGACGGAACGGCTATGTCCTGGTCCTTTTCTTTGTTTGGCTCCACGCTAACTGTCTTATTCAGGTCTCTTTCGTAGGCACCTATCTTTATCTTTATCCCATAATCCCCAGGAACAACATTCTTTATCTCATACGAGCCGTTTTCAGAGGAAAATACGGTGTAATTTATGGAGAGTGTCTTCCCGTATATGGTTATCTCAGCCTTAACACCATTTTCCAGGTCCTGTTTCTTCTCATCGTTGTTTTTGTCTATGAAGACAGTGCCTTTTATGCTGCTGGTAGCAGCAACAAGGTCCTTTGATATTAGATAATCCCATTTGCCGTCTCCGTCTTCATCCACCTTTTCTCTAAGGGCCTGATCCATTCTTATATACATGGCAGTATGATTTAGTATGTTCTTTTCACTCATCCTCACTTTATTTAGGGAGCCACCGTTGGACACGACGAGGGTTATGTTTCCGAAAGGAGCTATTATGGAATATCTTCCGTTTGAATCTGTTTTAACGCTCTGGTGAGGTATTCCGTATTTATCATAAACAGTTACCCTCACATCACCCACAGGCTTCCCGTCTGCAGTTTTCACAGTTCCGTTTATTATCGCTCCTTCATAGTACTCTAAGAATGTAACTCCGTTGTATAGGGTTCCTGGGCTCATATCTACTACGCCCTTACCTTCCTTTCTGTATTTCAGAGCCTCATCTATGCCTATGGCCCTCCACGCATCGGAATGGTTCTTGTAATCCTTGTATGGGTTCCAGTAAGCCGTTCTGTAAACCAGCCTGAAATGTGTGAGGTTCCAGCCGGGCATCGGTTGCATGTTTTTTAGGTCATCACTAAGGCCCGGAAGTCCGTTTTTATCGGAACCTGCGTCTTTTGGAGAATATCCAAAGTAATTCCTGTAAAGCATGGTGTTGTAGAACATATCCTTGTATTCTATCTCTGTGTGGTCTATGTCCCTTCTCACATCATCAGGGACCTCATTAATCGGGTATTTCTTACCGTATTTTGTAACCGCATATATCTCGTAGAAATCATACGGCAGTCTATATCCGCCAGAGCTCATCCTGTGATCCGATAGAACCGCTGGAGCATAGAAGATTCCCGTGTTTTGAGCTGAAAACGGTATCAGTCTGGAATCTATGGCGAAGTATCCTATCCTTTTTCCAGTCATATCTTCCAGAGCTTTGAGGAATGAAACAAGGTGCTCTTTGCTGTATTTCATGAGAACTCCGCGGGTTGCTATGTATCTCGCATTCATATCGCTTATCTGGGAATCATAGGGACCGTATTTCTCAGGATGAGCCAATATTTCGGGAACATAGCTCTGTGGGTGAGCGTATATGTCCTCAATTTTCTGTGCATCTTTCTCTCCCAAATATTTGGTCATGAGAGCTATAGCTTTTTCGCTGAATTTATGGTTGTTATTGTCAAACTGTGAATCCAGAATTCTTTCAGCTAGAAGAGATATTGCGTCGCTTTCGTTCTGAGCCATTATAAAGTTACCTGCGAGCTGGTGTCCGTAAAGGAAGTTATCTGCCACAGTAGGATGTTTTCCCTGTTGTATGCACTCGAATCCATAATCCCACCAGCTCAAGAAACCGGGCCTATTTTCAGGCAAACGGTTGTTGTCCTGCTTTGAAAACCAGCTCCATGCTGCGGGCCAGTACTGGTTAGGTGTTGGAAGTGAATATCCGAAAGCGCCCAGGTACCATGTCCCTCTGCTGGATTCGTTGAATATGCTGGGATCCGGTCTCAGGAAATCTGGCATCGCTTCGTATATCTCTCTGTCGTACTTTTTCTTCTCATTAGATGGTATCCCCGCATCTATTGCGTACCATACATTGGGCATTATAACCAGAAACACAAGGAATAGAGCCACCAATACATGTTTTACTTTCACACTTTTCTTTAGAGCATACCATCTGTCTCCTCTTAAACTGCGATAGGTTCTTTTTATGTATCCGAAATCCGTCTTTTTCACGATGTAATAGGTCACCCATCCAGATGCTATGGCGAATGCCGGCGCTGCGTTAAACATGAACCTCGCAGCGGATAAGGCCATATAGATGGACTCTGCGCTCCAAATCACGAAGAGAACGAAATATGGGTTCCAGTTCTTCCTCATCTTCCAGAGAATCCACAGCACTCCGAAGAGGGCCATGAAGAATGTGGCAACACCGAAGGAAAGAACCATATTGCTGAAATAGGGTGCCTGAGCCTCTGCGATGGTCTGGTAGGTCTTTGTTCTGGTGAAGTATCCTGTTTGTCTCCCTACGGTTTCTATGACTGAAGGGAAGAATATGGCCGCTATGGCCCCTAAAACTGCCAAACCTATGAAAAGAGCAGGTATGGTGAGGGTCCACGGGTAATTCTTCGTCAATGAGAAGTATGCCCCGAGACCCACAGCGATTATGGCCATTGCGCTGGGCGCTATTAACCATGAGGACAAGTTTGCTCCGAAATAGAAAGGAATGGCTAGTATTACTGGAATTAAGAGAACTATTGCGGATAAAAATGTCAATGTTGTCGGGTCTATGTTTCTAAATCTATTTACAAACAGTTGTATAACGAAGTATAGCATTATGATTATGTACATGTATGAGAAACCCTTCCATGTCATCGCAACGACCAGAAGAGATGACGCGCTGAGAGCTCCGTATAGGAAAGAGGTCCTGTTCTCTGAAAACATCCTCTTAAATCCGGGGGCAATGCTTTTGATATCTCTCCATTTTTCTACCCACTCTTTTTCTTTTATGTTTTCCAGTGCCACTAAGAGGAAATATATTGCAGCGACTCCGAAAAACAGAACGAAGGCGTCGTGGTCAGCATCGGTTATGGGGCTTCTCTGCATATGTGCAGGGAGTGTTGCAAGTAAAAATGCAGATATGAGACCAACCTTCCTGTTAAAAGCCTTTTTTCCTATAAGATATGTGGGAAAAACAGTGAGAGCTCCCCAAAAGGCTGTGGAAATCATAAGGGAATATGACAGGGCTGTGAAGAGGTCTCCACCTAAGAAAGGAGCTATCAGATACCCTATCAAAACAATGCTCCAGTCGTAATCAGGAGGCCTAGGGTTTCTTGAACCTACTGGATAATTAAGCATCGGGTCTTTAAGCAAGTGGTGGTGTTCATAGGCGGCAGTATAGATTGCTCTCTCATGATAATAAGAGTCAGACCCTCCAGAAACTAGGAAGGGCGCTCCATATCTAGTTGCTTCATTCCAACCGAAATACGACCTCAGAAAGAGAGCCAGCACGAATATGAGAATAAGCGTTAGGAAGACTATCCAAGTGTTGTGCGTTATTCCATCATGGCCCTCTTTTCTGAATATTCCTGAGAGCAGTCCTTTTTCCGCCATACTGTCACCTGCTTTAACTGAGCCGACCCATACCACGCCATATATATAGATTTTTGCGGAGCCTCAGCTTTAACCTTATTTTTTCCCTATAATGGAGCGCACAGTGGCTTTCACTGCATCAGCGCTCCTCATCTTCGGTTTCCAGCCCCTTGACATGAGCTTCTGTATGTCCAGATGCATGAGTTTGACATCTCCTTTCCAGCCTCTTCCTCCGTCAACTCCGCCTGTCCATCTATATTTAGGTTTCAGTCCCATCTCCTCAGATACTATGTCTGCAATGGTTTTTACATCTATGAGGTCCTCGCTGCCTATGTTGTATATCTCCACCCTTTCCTGAGCAACATGTGTGCCGTGTATTATCCCTTCTATGGTGTCTTCAATGTGCACATAGGACTTTCTGGTTCCGGGTTCAGCCCCAAGTATTTCCAGCTCATCCGGGTTTTTCTTCAGTTTTTCCACGAAATCGTGTATCACTCCGTGGGTGCTCCTCGGTCCAACCACATTTGCGAATCTGTAAAGCACAGCGCGCATGTCAAATGTGTGGGCATAGGATGATATCATGGCCTCAGCCGCCAGCTTTGATCCCCCATAGAGGGATATTGGAACAAGGGGGCCGTAGTTCTCAGGCGTCGGAACCTTATCAGCCTCACCATAAACTGTTGATGTTGATGTGAAAACCATGGTAGGAACGCCCATGGCCCTCATGGCTTCGAGTACGACATAGGTGGCTATGACATTCTGCTCAAGATGCACGGAGCTATTTGATTCCCCGATTCTCACATCGGGATTCGCGGCCAGATGAAAGACTATGCTGGCTCCATCCATGTACTCCTCAAGACCCTCATCTTCTAAGAGGTCATACTTTATGAACTTGAACCTCTTCTTTCTCTTTGCGGAGCGCAGAAACTCCTCTTTTCCTGAGGACAGGTTGTCTATGCCCACCACTTCGCACTTCATCTCCAGCAGCTTATCCACCAAGTGGCTGCCTATGAAGCCTGCAGCCCCTGTCACGACCACTTTCTTACCTTCTATTATCATTTTTAGCACCTCTTATGTGGTTTATCTGTTCTCCTATGTACTTTCTGTTTGATATGAACCAGAATAGTAGGAGGACTATAAGGATGATGCCTGCGAGCATCGCCAGCATCTTGAATAGCGAGCCTCCTGTGGCAGCCATGAGAGCATCAGCTGCAAAATACGATATTATTCCAATCGTTATACATCCTGCTATGGCTCCTATGCTTATTGCCAGAACGGTTTTCTTCCACTCCATTCCAGCCATTCTTCCTATTATCGTTGCCGCAACCCCTCCGCTTCCCTGAAATGGCACCATGACAAAGAGTACTATGCCCCAGAAAAGGAGAGCTCCCTGCCATCTTGACTCCTCAATCCTTCTTTTACCTGCTTCTTCCATCTTTTTCATCCAGTCTCCCAGCAATGGGATTTTCAGGGCGAGGTCAAAGTTCCACGCGAGGAAGAGAGCCACGATTATGTCTATGAAAGCTATTGAAAATGGAACCACAACCATGTTGAGGAAAACATCGGAATATCCGTGGCTCTTCAGCCATGTCACAGATAGCGGTATGACGGATTCCTTTCCAAGAGGTGGGAAGAAGTAGGCTGTCATGGCTCCTAAAAGTGTGCTGAAAACATCTGAAGGATATGAAATCCAGAGTATAAGGATGTAAACAGCAGCTATGGACGGTGGAATAAAGAAGAAAAGAGAGCGCCTTATCAGGGGCCTTTTTTTAAGGAATTCCGATAGCTGCTCAACATTTTCTCTCAGAGGCACAT
>JALSOU010000204.1 GCA_026986305.1 Thermoplasmata archaeon
GGCATATTCAGGAGTTCCGCCCATCGCCGCTATATCTGAGAGGTTTGAGCATATTAGCTTTCTTCCCAGCTTTTCCGGAGGATGCCATGCCTTTATGAAGTGTGAGCCTTCAACCATCATGTCAGCGGTGTATAGCAATATTTTATTCCCATCTTTTACAGCGGCGCAGTCATCACCGATTCCTTTTATCACTCTCCCACTTTCAGGGTCCTTTTTCAACCTCCCTATTAGGCCGAATTCACCGATCTCTTTCAGTTTCATCTCCTTTCCTCCTTCCTATAATAAAGACCCTGTCATACGGTATGAAAACATCAGCATCCATGCCTTTTTTCACATTTACCTCTCCAGCATATCTCCTGAACATGAGCTCAATTCCATTGAAAGAGATCCTGCCATATATCTCACCACCTGCGCTCTCCGTTTCCACAACCTTTCCCCTTATCTTCAGAGCATTTTCCACAGGTTCAAAGAGGATATTTTCCGGCCTTATCAGGATTTTAACCTCTTCATTTTCTGATATGCCATTAGCGGGTATTTTTCCCAGAGGAGTGATTATATGGCCATCTGCAAATCTCCCGTGGATTATATTCCCTTCACCCACAAACTTAGCCACAAACTCTGTCTCAGGCCTGAAATAAACCTCATCCGGAGTCCCTATCTGCTCAATCCTTCCTTTATTCATCACAGCAACCCTGTCTGAGACTGAGAGAGCCTCTCTCTGGTCATGGGTGACATATATTGCAGTTATTCCAAGCTCCCTCTGTATCCTTCTTATCTCCTTTTTCAGGGAATCCCTCAGCTTAGCATCCAGAGCGGCCAAAGGCTCATCAAGGAGAAGTATATCCACTCCAGGAGCCAGAGCGCGGGCAAGGGCGACTCTCTGCATCTCTCCCCCTGAAAGCTCGTCTATGCGCCTCTTTTCATAGCCTTCCAATCCCACCAAGTTCAGGAGTTCCTTAACCCTTTTTTCAATATCATCCCTTTTCTTTCCCCTCACAGCGAGGCCGAACCCAATATTATCCTCAACATTCATGTGTGGGAACAGGGCATAGTTCTGAAAGACCATGCCGACCCCTCTCTTTTCAGGCGGCATATCGCTAACATCCCTATCGTTGAAGAATATCCTCCCTTTATCCGGCCTCACAAGGCCTGCTATTGTCCTTATCAGCGTTGTTTTTCCCGATCCTGAGGGTCCCAGAATTCCCATTAGCTCTCCATCATTAACTCTCATATTGATGTCTCTCAGCGCCACCGTGTCTCCGAATCTCTTCCACAGGCCTTCAATCCTTATCTCCATCAGAATGCGCTCCTATTCTGCTTTCCACCCAGTCTGTCTATTAATAAAAAGGATGCGGTTGCCAGGACCATTAGGATAACAGACATGGCTGCGGCGCTCCCAAATGCTCTTGTTCCAAGTATCTTGTATATGGCAATCGGTATCGTCGTGTATTCGGGTCTGTAAAGCAGGAGCGTTGCGCCGAACTCTCCAATAGAGATTGCGA
>JALSOU010000205.1 GCA_026986305.1 Thermoplasmata archaeon
AACATGACTCCGAGCCCTTCAAGGGTGGCCTGAATCATATCAGCGAACTCTATGGCATCCTCCACATTTGCGTGGTTCGGCCACTCATACACCATGTCATAAGGCCCAGCTATGGGTTTAAACCCAAGCCTCATGAGTTCATCCACTATCTCTGACGGTCTGCCGCCTTCGCTGTTGAAGTATATGGTTATGTAGGTCTTCATGTTCTCATATGGACTAGCGCATACTCCGATAAATAAGTATCGATTACTGCTCTATCATTCACCCTATTCTATAAAGTGGAAGTCTCTTTTCAGGATTTCTATGTCTCTTTTTTCAAAGACCGCTGGACTTATCGGTATCAGGGCTATCACCTGAGTTGTAGCAAGGCGGTCCTGAAGTATCCAGAAAAGGTTGAGGAGAGCCTCGAAACCATGCATCTTCAGAAGATACTCCGCTCCGTCCATCACCACGACGCCTTCCTGATGCTTCTCTATAAAACTAAATACCTCTCTCTTTATGTTTTCCAGATGTGGATAGAGAGTGTGCTCTGATTCAGAAGTTGTGAGCCATTTTAGAGTAAATTTATCTGAAAGAGAGTACTTTCTTCTCAATATATGGGGATTTACCCTTGAAATTACAAGAACCGATGAGCCCTCCCCTTCAAGGGATTTTGCCATTTTCATAACTCTTTCTCTCGGATTAGGTGTTGCCACAAAGTTCAGTTCTCCTTTCCATGTCATAACCACAGAGTAAAATTCCTCCCCATAATCCTCAAAGGCCTTTTTTAGGGTGTTTCTGAATTCACTCGGGTCCATTATCCCTGAATCTGAAAGCCTCCCCTCAAGAGCCTTTATCACAAGGGAAAATCTTTCTTTATCGATATCCTGCTCCAGATCCAAGCATATCCTTTTCTCCTCCATGTAAGCCCTTAGAAAGCCGTCTCTTTCCAGACTTTTTATGATGTTGAGAAAGTTCTTTGTATCTGCTTTCGATTCTCTGTATATTAGATTTATTACCTCTTCCAGTCTCAGCGCAACTATGGGCTTTATATCCCATAGAGGTGGAGTTTTGGAGTGTGTTACACCCCCTTTATTAAGATATTTCTCGCATATGGGCGCCACCACGACTCCGCCCTCTTCGATGGCCCTGAAAAGCAGTCTGTAATACCTTATCATCTCTTTCCTTCTTCTGCACGGGAAACTCATCACTTTACTCAAAGTTTCAGAATAGATTACTATTCCAGCCAGAGTTTTTGGAAATACCGCCATATTTTCTATGTCTTCTATGCTTCTGAAAAAAGAGTTTTCTATTCGATAACCATCTTCAAACACATGTATATAAAGGACTGCTCCCTTTTCATCATCGAAATATCTAAAAATTTTTTCGTCATAAGAAAATATTATGGCTTTGTAGCCATTTTTTATCAATTTTTTCACAAAATAGATGGCTTTTTGCCTCTCTTTGAGCGGATAAATACTTATTTTTCCCTCCATTCTCTTTTTGATAGGTTGTATTTTTTCCATCTCTGAAAAGACCTGTTTTATATTATAAGCATAATATACAAGACTGAATGAGAGCAAAAATGTTAAAATTCCTGAAAAACTTATATAGTGCATGCCAAGGATGTAATTTATTATTACTGCGTTTGTAAGAGCTATGAGTATTATAAAGAATAATATTATATATAATTTTAAATAATATTTTTTTATGGCAATGTTTCTTATGTTTGAATACTGTATCGCTCCAAAAAATAGTATGAATAGATTCACAGCCATCATAAATTCCTTTGCATAGGGGATGAAGTGCCCAAAACCAGCCTTTGTAAGCTCGAGTTCGTAGTATATTCCATTGAATTTTGTGATGTTTTTTGGATATCCATATATGAAAATATTAGTAAAATATAAGATTGTAATAAACACAGGAAATGCTAAGTACAGCCCATGTATTGCTATAAGAGACAGCTTTCTTTCAAATATATTCTGGGGTTCTAACATGGTAAAACTGAGGACGAAAACCATTATAGAAGATATAAAAAATATATAAAATCCAGCGAAAATCATTGCACAGCTCAGCCATTCACAAAGCCATATACCTAACAGAGATATGGAAGAAAGGAGAGAAAAAATAGTTACGAAAAAAGAGAATCTCCATACGGAGTCCCTTAAAACATTCATCATTCTTTTTTCTTCTTCTTTTATAATAAATATAAGTATTGCAATATTGAATGAAATGGATATGCATGGCAGTACGAGCATCAGATTAAATTTTATATTGAGCACTATAAATGACATCAGGACTGCTAAACCGGCCGCAATTAATGCCAAATCCACCCACATTTCCGATCTTTTTTTCATATTTTTCAGCCTTTAATGTTTTTTAAACCTATAAGCGGCTCTGTTATCTCTATGCCGTCCTCCGTTATCTCCAACATGTATGGGGCCATGTTATGGGCCGTTCCCCTCATCTTTCTTACCATCAGATATCTTCTGGGTAGCTGAGAACTGGATCTCTCTATGCCAACCTCTATTATCCCATCCACCATGAAATACTCAGGAATGAGCTCTTCAGGGTCACCTTCAACTATTATAAATGAGGTTATCTTCTTATTTCTTAACCTCTGGAAGAAGTCCTGCATCCTGTACCTCATCATTCTTTCGTCCATGACAAAGAGATTCTTAAAAGAGTTCAAAGAGTCTAAAGCCATGATTTTCATCTGGCCTTCCACATTTGTTGAAGAGTAGAGGCCCAAAGACCGTGAAATCTCCTTGATTATCAATCTGAAATAGCTTTCATCAGGAACAAAATCCTCTTTTTCCGGTAAGATCTCCTGCTCGAAAGAAGCTATATCCTTTATGAAATACTGATTATTTGGAACTGCTATACCGATAGACGCCATGTTCCTTCTGTGGCTTTCTTCGCTCTCCTCTATCGTTATGTACATGGCCTTTTCATCTCCATGTTTCCATAGATAAGATGAAATTATGGCATGTGTTATGGAAGACTTCAGTGTACCGGGTTTTCCAACTACCATAACCACAGAACCTTCTGGAGGCTCTGTGCGGAATATCCTATCCAAACCTTTAAGAGAATCTCTGAACATCTATGCCCTCTCCTTCACTTTTTTCAAAGCCTCTATGCATTCTTTTTTGCTTACAGAGGATATGTATGTTATTCCATTGCAGAGAGATTCCAAACAATCTTTTGTAATTATGTGCTCTGTTATTTTCTTCGGATTTATTCCCCTTTTTTCGCACTTGTTCCTGAAAAGAAGGATTGCCGCCTCTCTGGAGAGGAATCTTTCCATCTCCTTTATTATCTTCAATGCCAGTGTATTATCCATAAAATCGTTGTTTTCAGCATCTTTTTTCTCTTCTTCCCTCATGAGCTTTTCTTCCAGAGCCTCAGAGATTATCTCCTTCAGAGTCACATCTTTTTCCACTGCAAGAGCCTTTGCCCGCTTATAAAGCGACTCCTCAAGTTCAATCGTTGTTCTCCTCTTTTTTATTCCTGTCAATGTCACACCCACAATTCCACATGCCTTTGGCATATTTATGCTTTTGCATTTACATAGCGCTCCAAAAATCCCAGTAGAAAAACCTTTATCATGTGTGGCAATCTCCCAGCAAAAGGAGGTACTCTATGTACGAAGTGAGATTTCACGGAAGAGGCGGTCAGGGAGCCGTTATGGCTGCTCAGGCCCTCGCAGATGCCGCATTCATAGAGGGAAACTACGCAGTGGCATTCCCTTTCTTCGGAGCTGAGAGAAGGGGAGCTCCGGTTCTGGCATTTGCAAGGGTTGATAAGGGCAAGATATATGAAAAAACGCAGGTGTATGAGCCGGATTATGTGGTGGTTCTGGACGATAAGCTCCCTCAGCTGGTGGATGTGACAAAAGGGCTTAAAGAGGGAGGAATGGCCATAATAAACACCCCACTGAAACCTGAGGAGGTTGAGCTTGGAAAAGAGGTAAAGACAGCCACAGTGGATGCAACATCCGTGGCTCTTGAAGTTCTGGGAACCCCCATAACAAACAGCGCCATTCTGGGTGCTTTCGCAAAGGCAACCGGCGTTGTCTCTATAGAATCAATAGAGAAGGGGATAATGGACATATTCGGTGCAAGGCTGGGAGAAAAACTGGCTGAAAAGAACGCCAGAGCTGCGAGGGTGGCCTATGAGCGCACACAGGTTGGCACATGCAAGGGAACCCTGAAATACCCTGAAGAAAAGAAGTGGCTTCCGACAGTGCAGGAGTTTCCAACAGGTGGCGCTCTCGGTCTTGAAGTCAAAACAGATGCAGGCCTCGTAGGTCTGGGAAGCTTTGTTGAGAACAAAACCGGCTCGTGGAGAACCTTCATGCCTGTTGTTGACAACAGCAAGTGCGCTAACTGCAAGCTCTGCTGGTTCTACTGCCCAGAAGGAGCCATAGAGATGCTTATGAACATGCCTGAAAACGAGGGAAAGAACATCAAGGGCATAGTGATAGACTACGACTACTGCAAGGGATGCGGAATATGTGCGAACGAATGCCCGACAAAAGCCATTACTATGGAGAGGTGATTTTATGGTTGAAAGAAGACTGGTTAGTGGAAATTACGCAGCAGCCTATGGAGCGCTCCGCGCAAGGGTTCAGTTTGTAGCCGCTTATCCCATAACTCCTCAGACATTCATAGTTGAGCACATATCAGAATTCGTCAACGACGGGATAATGGATGCTGAGTTCATGAGGGTTGAAAGCGAGCACAGCGCCATAAGCGCTACTGTCTCCGCAGAGGCCACAGGAGCAAGGTCTTTCACAGCAACAGCATCACAGGGCCTTGCCCTTATGCACGAAATCCTAGCCATACCTGCTCCGCTAAGGCTTCCGATAGTGATGCCTGTGGTTAACAGGACCGTTGCTGCACCCATAGGAATATGGGCAGAGTACAACGATGTAATGCCCCAGAGAGACCTCGGATGGATGATGATGTTCGTTGAAGACAATCAGGAAGTCTTTGACATGATAATACAGGGATACAGGATTGCGGAGGATAAGAGGGTCCTGCTCCCGTTCATGCCGAATCTGGATGCCTTCATACTCTCGCACACCTATGAGCCAGTTGAATTCCCTGATCAGGAGGACATAGATGACTTCCTTCCGCCTTACAAAGCTGAGCACGCTCACCTCTGGCCTGATGATCCCATGGCTATAGGTGTTTTCACACCTCCTGAGTACATACAGGAGTTCAGATATCAGACAGAGCAGGCCATGCAGGCCGCAAAGAAGGTTATAAAAGAGGTGAACGACGAGTTCGCCAAGAAGTTCGGAAGGGACTATCACGGACTCATAGAGGAGTTCATGACAGATGACGCTGAAGCCGTTCTCATAACTCTGGGAACTGTGACATCAACGGCGAGAAAAGTGGTCATGGACATGAGAAAAGAGGGGAAGAAGGTAGGTCTGGTGAAGCTGAGATTCCTCAGGCCCTTCCCCAAGGATGAGCTGAGAAAGATAGCTGAGAAAGTGGATGCCATAGGTGTCTATGACAAGTCCATATCATACAGCGCAGGGGGTCCGGCCTTTGTTGAGGTGAGGAATGCGCTCTACGGCATGGAAAAACCGGTCATAGGCTATCTGGCAGGATTAGGAGGAAGAGATGTGAGATACTCAGATGTGAGGCTGATGTTTGAGAAGACACTTGAGGCTGCAAAGAGCGGAAAGGCTGAGAAAGAGCTTGTATGGATAGGAACGAGGGGGGTGCAGCCATGATAACCATACACGACCTTCCTAAGGAGAACCTCTTCACAGGCGGTCATACCGCATGTCCGGGCTGTGGGGCTGCCATATTGGTCAGAAATGCCATGAAGGTCTTTGGAAAGAACACTGTGGTGTATACGCCTGCAAACTGCCTTCTGGTCTTCGGAGGCACCTACCCCTATGTTTCATGGAAGGTCCCCTACCACCATGTCGCCTTTGAGAACACAGCTGTATGCTCGGCAGGAATAAAGAGAGCGCTGAAAAAGACAGGCAGGGAAGACACCTTGGTCGTGGGATTTGCAGGAGACGGTGGAACCGCAGACATAGGTATGCAGGCTCTCTCAGGTGCTGCTGAAAGGAATGAGGACATACTCTACATAATGTACGACAACGAGGCGTACATGAACACAGGGATACAGAGGTCTGGATCAACTCCATACGGAGCATGGACCACCACAACACCTGCTGGAAAGGTGATAAAGGGAAAGGAGCGCTTTAAGAAGGATGTTCCCCAGATAATGATAGCCCACAATGTGCCCTATGTTGCAACAGCATCCATAGCCTACCCCAATGACCTACTAACAAAGCTGGAGAAGGCTAAGAACATGAAGGGATTCAGGTACATACAGGTCTATGCCACATGCCCAACAGGTTGGAGGGTCCCTCCTGAAAAGACGGTTGAAGTGGCAAAGAAGGCTGTGGAAACAGGTATGTGGACCATATACGAGTATGAAAACGGAAAGATGAAGATAAACATAAAGCCAAAGCTGGACGAGAACGGAAATCTTGCTGTGCCTGTAAGAGAATATCTGAAAATGCAGGGAAGGTTCAGACACATGACAGAGGAGCAGATAGAGACGCTCCAGAACTGGGTAAACGAGAAGTGGAAGAGAGACCTCGCCCTTGAAAGAGCGCTCTCCGAATAAACCCATTACCTATTTTTTCCTTGAAACCATTATATCTGTGCCGCATTCTCCTGTGTGAAATCCATAGTACTATCCACCACTCACGAGCTGTATGAGCTTAAAGAGCTTATGAGAACACTTGATATGGACATAGAGCGCATATTCGTTCAGGACAGAGGGCCTCATCCACGATTCTTTCTTGGAACTGGTAAGATAGAAGAGGTTAAGGAGTATCTGGAAGATCATGGGGATGTGGAGAGTGTGGTGGTGAACGCTGAGCTTAAACCCGCTCAGCTCTATTATCTGGAAAAGGAG
>JALSOU010000206.1 GCA_026986305.1 Thermoplasmata archaeon
GGAGCCTGAGCATGTCTCTCCTTACTTGACCTCAAGCTCCGCCCTGTCTATGGAGTACTTCCAGTCCTCAGGAAGCTCCCCAGTCCTCTTGTAGTATCTGGCCAAGCGCCTTATCTTCACCTCTATAAGCTGCAATCCCCTTCTGTTTGATATGTCCTTGGGGTGCTTCTGAAGGTGTTTATGCAGATTAATCGCTTTTTTCATGAGAAATGCCATGTCCTCGGGAATCTTCCACTTCACACCGTTTTCCATGAGTATCTGCTTTATGCTCTTGCCTGTGGCCAGCTTAACGCTGGGGACTCCGTACTGGTCCCTGAGTATTAGCCCTATCTTTGCGGTTGAGTTCCCTTCCTTGTAGAGGGACAGTATCTTCTCCTCAATCTCCTCAGGGCTAAGAGGTACCCAGTCCGGGCTCTTTTTCACCACAGGTCTGTGCGAACCTGACCTTCCTTTTCTTCTCGCATGCATCCTTGCCATGGATAGCCTCCATTAAGGGGAGATGCGGGATAAAAGTACTTGTACTTAAAGGTTGCAGTTATGCACAGAAAACTTTTATCCTGTTTTCAATCCATCGCCGTGCCATATATAGCGCTGGACGACACCGACTCGGTCAAAGGCATGTGCACCACCTTCCTCCTGACAGAGGTGATCCGCTCATTTCCTGAACTGGATGTGATAGGCTATCCGAGACTTGTGCGGCTCAATCCAAATATTCCGTGGAAAACAAGGGGAAATGCGGCGCTCTCCGTTTTTTTGGGAAAAGGTATGGGAAATAGGTTGAAGATAGGTGAGATAGGTGGAAGGGAGATTTACTCCTACGAGAAGGGCAGAGATTATGGGGATGTGGGGGAGATATTCAACACTGTGGTGAGTCTGGTTGAAAAATGGGCTGTTTTTGATGATGAAAAAACCAATCCCGGAGTGGTGGTGAGCAGGAGAAAACCATCTCAGTCCTTTTACTGGAAAGCTGTGCGCTCCCCTGTTTCCCTTGAAGATGCCATATCTGAGCTGGAAAGCACAGGCGCACTTTACAAGGGATTCAAGAATAAACGGGGTCTCATAGGTGCAACCGCATCCCTTTCATGGAGGCCCAGAAAGAGGACCTATGAGCTGATAGCATACAGGTACAGGGAAAAATGGGGAAAGCCGAGGGAGATAGATGAGAAGAGCGTGGTGGAGATGGACAGAAAATTTCCAGAAACATTTGACAACTACGATTACCGCAACAGATACATAGCCATAAGCCCCCACACACCCTGCCCCATACTCTACGGAATAAGGGCTGTTAGCCCATATAACCTTGAAAACGCCCATAGGACGGTTAAAGGGGAGAAAGAGGAGCGCTGGATGATATTTCTCAGCAATCAGGGTACAGATGACAACATGGTGAGGAAGAAAATAAGGGATATAAGGGGCTATGAGTCGGTAATCGTAAGAGGAACCGTGGAAAGAGAGCCTGAGACCATAGAGGGAGGGCATGTGATATTTTCCATATCAGACGGCACTGGAATTGTGGATTGCGCTGCCTATGAGCCGACGAAGGAGTTCAGGGATGTGGTTAGAGAGCTGATAAAAGGAGATGTGGTTGAATTATACGGGGGAGTTAGGAGCGAGCCTTTCACTCTGAACATAGAGAAAATGAGGGTTCTACACCTTGAAAATAGGATGGTTAAGATACACAATCCTAGATGTCCGAAGTGTGGAAAAAGGATGAAGTCCACAGGAAGGGATGGGTATTACAGGTGCAGGAACTGCGGAATAAAGGTAAAGGGTGGGGAGGAGATGGAAGAGCTAAAAAGAGGGATAAAGGAAGGGTGGTATGAGGTGCCTGTGTGTGCCAGAAGACACCTTGCGACACCGCTGAAAATTATGCCTTTACTATGAAGGCCATGTGGTCCTTTTCATAGGGCTTTAGCTTTACAGACTGAACTATTTTCGTGTATTCGGAGAGCTGGTCCGCAACCCTCTGAAACACGATTTTCGGCTTTTCCGAAACATTCATGCTTCTGGATTTAAGCATGAGTATGCCTTTTTTAGCGTTGAAAAAGGCCATGTTTTTCAGGAATATCTCAACCTGATCCCTCTGCGCTATGTCCTGGTAAACCACATCCACCTCAGGTACTATGTGCTTGTATTCTGACGGCTGCCTCGCATTTCCAAGTATGGGCATGAGGTTTTTTCTCGGTTCCGCCACCTTTATGAGGTTCCTGAATGGCCTCTCAGCGAATTCAACAGCATAGACCTCTTTCTCAGTTATCTCTGTTATGTGGCTCACTGTGGTCCCGCTGGCCGCTCCAAGATAAAGCACAACATCATCCTTTTTTATGGGAAAAGAGCTGAGGCCTTTGTGGAGCGCCGCACACAGCTTGCTCCTTCTAGGGTCCCACTGCCTGTATTTTCTTCCTTTGACAGTTATTATCCTCTCACCGTAAACGCTCTCTGTATCCCACCTATTCTCGGTGTAATAGCTCTCCCCGTCGAAAAACACGCCGGGAAACCTCTCTTCTATAGCCATTACTCTTCCTCTTCAGAGCTTCTCCTCAGCCAGATGTCCTCTGGAACCTCGTCGTATATGTTTATATCTTCCACATCTGGATATGAGTCCTCTTTTTCCTCCTTCTTTCCCTCAAGTATCTCCGCTATCCTCTCCTTTTTGAATGTCCAGTAGTGTATCCTCCACTCCCTTCCGTCGTAAAGTGTGGTTTCTTCCCTCTCAGTAGTCAGTATTTCCTCGTCTTCCAGCATGTAGAAAACATCCCTGTCCTGAGGTTCAAGCATGTTGTCCAGAATCCTGCTGTTGAATCCGAAGAGGTTCATAACATGCCTAGCCATCATCTCCGCCTCTTCTTCAGGCATGCCGTGCTCGCCTATGGCGGTTTTTATCACCTTTTTAAGCTCTTCAACGCGGAATGTACGCAGACCATCTTCATTCATAGGATGCCTCCGGATTTTCCTTAATCTGTTGCAACACTCCGTATATAAGCCTTTTCTTTTTCATCTCTTTCATTTTTTGCCGATAGGCCCTTCGTCATCTTTATATATTGAAATGAGATGCCAAAGGCATGTATGAGGACCTCAAGGAGAAGATAGCAGGTGAAATAGCGATTTCCGATGACCCCGGAGCAACGATAAGGAAGTGGAGGGAGGAATTCGGGATATCGCAGCAGGAACTATCAAAGAAGATGGACATCTCCCCTTCAATGATAAGTGACTATGAGTCCGGGAGGAGGAAATACCCGAGGATACTCACTGTGAGGAAGATTGTTGACGCCCTTATAGACATAGACCTTGAAAAGGGAGGGAGGAATGTAAACCGCTTCACATATAACAGGATAAACGAGTGCATACTCGATATGAAGGAGCTCACAAAGGGGATAAGTGTTGAGGAATTCGCTTCCCTGATAAAAGGCGATATCATCAGCTCAAACTACGAGAAGGAGCGCATGCTTTACGGATACACGGTTATAGACAGCATGAAAGCCATACTTACGATGAGCGCCTTTGAGTATATCAGGATATACGGATGGACAAGTGAGAGAGCCCTTATATTCACAGAGGTGACCTATGGGCGCTCTCCGATGATAGCCATAAGGGCAAACCCGTTAAAGCCGGCAATGGTCGTTTATGTCAGACCAAAAGGGGTAGATGAGCTGGCCATAAAGCTGGCTGATATTGAGAGGATACCGCTGGTGAGAACCCCTCTGCCTGAGAAGGAACTCATAGAAAGGTTAAGGACTCTGGAGGAATGATATGGAAGCAGGAATAATAAGCTACGGAGCATACATACCGAGATACAGGATTAAGCCCGAGGAGATAGGAAGGGTGTGGGGCGAAGACGGAGCTGCCAGAGGCAAAGGCCTCGGAGTGATGGCAAAATCCGTCCCCGCGCCTGATGAGGATGTTATAACCATAGCTGTGGAAGCCGCGAGAAATGCCCTAAAAAGGGTGGACATAGACCCGAAAGACATAGGGGCCATATACACAGGATCAGAATCCCACCCATATGCGGTTAAACCGACATCCACCGTGGTGGCTGAGGCGATAATGGCCTCTCCTGACCTCACAGCGGCGGATTATGAGTTCGCATGCAAGGCAGGAACTGCCGCGCTCCAAAATGTGCTGGGTCTGGTTGAGTCCGGAATCATAAAATACGGCATGGCAATAGGGTCCGACACATCTCAGGGCGCTCCCGGAGACCCTCTGGAATACACAGCATCTGCTGGTGGAGCCGCATTTTTAGTGGGTAAAGATGGGGTTATCGCCGAGATAAACGGCATGTACTCATACACCACAGATACCCCTGATTTCTGGAGACGGGAAGGCCAGCCCTATCCGAGCCACGGTGGAAGATTCACAGGAGAGCCAGCCTATTTCAGGCATGTTCTCACAGCTGCGAAAGGCATGATGGAGAGGATGGGTACAGAAGCGAAGGATTACGACTATGTGGTTCTCCATCAGCCAAACGGGAAATTCCCCAGAAGGGCCGCAAAGAAGCTGGGATTCAGCCCTGAACAGCTTGAAACAGGCCTTCTCACCCCTAGAATAGGAAACACATACTCAGGCGCTGTTCCTCTTGGCCTTTCAGCTGTGCTGGATGCCGCTGAGCCGGGGAACAGGATTCTTGCGGTCTCATTCGGTTCAGGCGCAGGCTCTGATGCCTTTGACATAACAGTTACAGATGAGATGAAGAAGTTTAGGAAGGAAAGGGCACCGCTGGTTATGGACATGGTGAACGATGAGGTCTTCATAGACTATGCGACCTATGTTAAGTACAGGAAGAAGATAAGGAGGAAGGGTGATTAGATGAGAGATGTCTATGTCATAGGTGCAGGCATAACGAAGTTTGGAGAGCTGTGGGAGCGCTCCTTCAGAGATATCGGAATTGAGGCTGGAATAAAGGCGATAAACGACGCTGGCATCTCAGGTGCTGATATAGATGCCCTTTACATAGGGAACATGTCAGCAGGCGCATTCATAAATCAGGAGCATGTTGCCTCTCTCATAGCCGATTATGTGGGATTGGCACAGACCTCTCACATACCTGCGATAAGGGTTGAGGCGGCTGGGGCCTCAGGAGCCGTGGCTTTCAGAGAGGCGTTTCTTTCAATAGCATCGGGAATGCATGATGTCGTTGTTGTGGGAGGGGCTGAGAAGATGACAGACATAGGCGATGAGATGGCGAATGCCATAACAGCGATGGCCATAGATCAGGAATGGGAGACTGTTTTCGGCGCAACATACGCCTCCCTCCATGCCATGATGGCCAGGGCTCACATGGAAAGGTATGGAACAAGTAGGGAGCAGCTGGCAATGGTTTCTGTGATAAACCACAGACATGGAGCGCTCAATCCAAACGCTCAGTTCCAGAGGGAGATAAGCGTTGAGACTGTGTTAAAGTCAGGATATGTTGCGGAGCCTTTGAGAGTCTTTGATATGTGCCCTCTATCAGATGGAGCTGCGGCCCTTGTTTTGGCATCTGAGGTTGTGGCGAAAAAGCACGGAAATGCCGTTAAGATAATGGGAATAGGTCAGTCTTCTGACACCATATCCCTGCACGACAGGAAGGATATTACAACCATGGATGCAAGTGTCCATGCTGCTAAGAGGGCCTATGAGATGGCAGGCATAAAGCCTGAAGATGTGGATGTCGCTGAGGTCTACGACAGCTCAACCATAAGCGAGATAATCGCCATTGAAGACCTAGGATTCTTTGAGAAAGGAAAGGGAGGAAAGGCTGCCGAGGACGAGAAGATAGCACTAGGCGGAGATATTCCTGTGAACACCTCAGGCGGATTGAAGGCCAGAGGACATCCCATAGGTGCAACAGGTGTCGCCCAGATAGTTGAGATAGTGCAGCAACTCAGGGGAGAAGCGGGAAAGAGGCAGGTTAATGGAGCAGAGATAGGTTTAGCGCATGCAATAGGAGGAACAGGCGGAACAGCTGTTGTGAGCATACTGGGGGTGAAAGAATGAACATGCCGAGGTTCTGGAGAGAGATCCAGGGAAGGTACAATCTCATAGGTTCAAGGTGCGGAAACTGCGGTGAGTACTTCTTTCCTAAGAGGGACATATGCCCGAAATGCCACAGGAAGAGCGTTGGAAAGATGGAGACCGTAAAGTTCAGTGGAAGAGGAAGGATAATCTCATACTCCATAGTGCATGACCCGCATCCAGAGTACAAGGACATGAGGCCCTACATAATGGCCATAATAGAGCTTGAAGAAGGTCCTAGGCTAACTGCTCAGGTGGTTGACTGCTCTCCTGAGGAGGTAAAGACAGGGATGGAAGTTGAGGCCACATTCAGAAAGCTGGCTGAGGACGGAAAGGAAGGGGTGATATTCTACGGATACAAGTTCAGGCCTTTGAGGAAGTGAAGGAATGAAGGACATAAGGGTTGCCATAGCTCAGGTTCCTGCGATATTGGGGAACAAGGAGCGCAACATCGGTAAAATCAGGGAAATAGCTGGTGAGGTGAGAGAATACGATCTCCTCATATTTCCTGAGCTTTTCCTCACGGGCTACAACATAAGAAACGAGGTTTTCAGGCTGGCAGAACCCATAGATGGTAAATCTGTGAAAGAGGTCTCAGAGATAGCTGAGAATAATGGAATACACATAATCTTCGGTATGCCTGAAAGAGATGGAGATGCAGTGTATAATTCTGCGGTTCTGGTGGAACCTGACGGGAAAATCCACAGATATCGCAAGATAATGCTCCCTAACTTCGGGCCCTTTGAGGAAGGGCTGTATTATACAGCTGGAAAGGAACTTCCTGTATTTGACACGGCTCTTGGAAAAATAGCCATTGAGATATGCTATGACCTCTTTTATCCTGAGATAAGCAAGGCGTTCGCAG
>JALSOU010000207.1 GCA_026986305.1 Thermoplasmata archaeon
TAGATATTTTAGAAAAAAGAAAAAAAGATTTTCTTTCTATACCTCTGGTCTACTTATAACTGACCCCATATCGAAGAAACTAAGTACATATAAAAATTTATATTCTATTAATATTAGTTTGGATGGAAACAAAACAGAGCATGAGTATCTAAGAGGAAAGGGAACGTATGAAAGGACAGTTCACGCGATAAAAACGGTATATAAGTATAACAAAAATTTACAGATAGGCACTCTAATGAGAAAAGACTCTCTCGAAGCCATTAAACATGTTCATAATACTATAAGAAATATAGGCGATATTGAACTGGGAATAGGGTTTTTAGTTCCATTGGGTAATGGAAAAAAATTAAGAAAAGAAGTTCCATCGATAAAAAATTTTGTTGAAGGGATAAGACTTTCTAAAGAATTAGGGATTGTAAAAAGTGATTTGTTCAAATGGGAAGAAGATATAGAATACTTAGAAAAAGTTTATATAAGTGAGGACGGCTTCTCTAATATGGTTCATTCCCTTGGTCTAGGAGAGGGAAATTGTGGTGCGGGATATGTCTCTGTAACAATAGCTCCTAATGGTGATGTTTATCCCTGCGTCATCGTGGGTTCTTATCCTGCATTTAAAATGGGAAATATTTTTGAAGATTCCTTAGAGTATTTATTTTTAGAAAAAGCAAAAAAATGGGTTTTTAGAAAGACTCCTTCTACCAAAATCTGTGGAAGCTGTCCACATTTGCCATATTGTAACAAATGTTTTGGTTATGTGGTTGCTTTTTGTAAGAACCCAGAAAGGTTGTTTCCATGAGAAGAAAAGCCTTCTATATGCTTCTCATTGCCTCGGATATCTCGCTTTTTGGCTCCTTTCTTACTTCATTTTCTATTCCTCTTTTAATATTTTCATGGTATTCCTCCGGAATCTTCCTTGCCGTTTTTGAGCTTGCTGGACTTTTGCCTTCTCTTTCTTTTGGAATAGTGGCTGGAATATGGATGAAAAACAAGGATGTGAAAAAAGTATGGGTTCTGGCCTCTTTTGTTCTGGGTGTTCTATCATTTATAATTTTTATCCATACAAACGTTTATCTTCTTTTTATTCTGAATGTGATCTCTTCAACAGTAGGAGTCATTACAGCCATATCTTACCAGAGTTTGTTTACAAAGGTTCTCAAAAAGGAAGATTTTCCGTGGGGAAACAGCACTTTTTCCCTCTCCGTGAGCGCAATAGCCCTTCTTTCACCTGTTCCTGCGGCATATCTTTTGAATCTATATGTGGGCTTGCCCTTTTTGGTGGATGCTTTTTCTTTTTTTATAAGTTGTATTATTGTATATTTGATTCCTTTATCTTCTGAAATTTCAATACCTCATGAAAAAGAAAGTTTCTTTGGATCTTTAAAATCAACATTGAATTTCATAAAAACTAAAAACATAATTAAAAATATATTCTATATTTTTCTTATAACAAGCCTCATCGGTGGTGGGCTGAGAATAGTGAATGTCTCGTATTTTTCTTCGTTTTCTTCCTATTATCTTACATTTGCACTTGCCATGTTATTCTCATATGCAGGAGATATCTCCATAAAATCCGCTGTATCTATAAAAATCATAAAAATTAAAGATCCATACAAAGTTGTTATTATGTCTATTTTATTTTATATTTTTTCTTTCTTATTATTATATGCAAAAAAAGATGCTGTCATAGCTTTTGCTGCCTTTTTCATGCTTGGAATGGGAAACGGCTTTATTTCCCCCCAAAGACTCTCGGTTATTCAGAGCTCTACTCCGAAGGAGCATTTAACTGAAATATTGGGTTTAATAAATACCGCAGGAAACGTTGCTCGCTCGCTCTCGATTGTTTTGCTGGGAGTTGGAGTTTCTTTTTTGACTCCACGGATTGTCTATCTTTTAATGGGTCTCTTTATGATGGGCGTTTTTCTTGTATTCTGGCCCACCACAGCCAAGTAAAGGTTTGAGTAAACTTTTTAATACCCATTATTTTCCAGTGGCATGCGTGACTATATACTATCGCTTCTGATATGGATAGTGCTTCCATTGATCCTCATAGCCTTCAATGTCATATTCTCATGGAATATACTCTTCCTGATTTGGGAGATGGTGTGGTTAGGTTTCGGTATTTTTGTAATTGGCGTTAATGATGAAGATTAGCAGGTGATGAGGGAGACCCCTTCATTTCCTGTGGAAAATCAGATGTGGTTTTTGCCCTTTCATAATTTTACCTTTTCGCCCTTAATCTATGACCTGGTTTCTGTTTCTATTCTTCTATGCTAAATCTTGCGTATATTATCGCTCTCATGGCAGTATCCCAGATGTCACAATAGCCATATAGAAACCGAAAGCTCCCATCGCAAATAGTATGTATGCAAGTATTTTGTTTCCATCCACAACTATTCCTCCTTCATCTTCCACACTTCTATTATCGCACTCACCGATGCCACTACTGCGAATATGATCCACCATATCGGTGCGTTTACCGGATCCGTCAGGGCATTTCCCACATAGCCTATTGCATTCGTGAAGGCTATCAGGAAGATTATCAAACCTACGGTTCCTATTGCCAGCCATTTCATTACTTATTCACCTCCATTATTTTTAAGGATTTCTTTCTTCCATACTCCAATTCCTTGCTTATTTTTCCATTTTTCTGTTAAAAGTGGGACTTAATCTGTGATTTCCTTTTTTAACAGAAGAGCCCTCTTTTTATCCAAAAACTCTATAAAGAATGAATGTTATAGTGGATGGGATACCGTGAAGAGCGCACCTAAGAAGAGCACAAAGAGCCTGATAATCAAAGGGCTTAAAGAGCTATCAGAGAGCAAGGACGCCAGAAAAAAGGTTGATGAGAGCTATTTTAAGGAGCTAAAAGGAAAGGAACACTGGATACTCTACCTCCTAATGTATGCTCTGGACAATATGGAAAATGAGATCTTTTCCTCAATAGAAGACATACAAGTTCAACAGAGAAAGAACAGCGCAGAGCTTATAAAAGCCATAAAAGAGGAAAGAGAAGCGCTAATAAAGGTGCGGAAGTCCATAGATGTTCAGCTTAAAGGTTTTGAGGATAAGATAGAAAAAATACTGAAAGAGAGCTCCGAAGCTCAGAAAAAGGATATGGAAGAAATGAAGGGCATGTTGGGTGAGATGATAGAAAAGCGTCTGGAAGGCATAAATGAGAGAATTGAGGAGCTTTCCAGCTCAATAAATAGCGTTTCCTCAGGTTTTTCGGACTCATATAAGCTGATATCTCACAACCAATCACAGATTAACCGCCTAAGCAAAAAGATAGATGAAATAGGTGAGGATATATCTGCTCTTGAAGAGCGCATAGCAATAGAGATTTCAAGAATACCGGGCGCAGAGGGCGCTGCTGAGGCCATGAAAGAGATTGAAAAGAGCGTTGAAGCGATGAAAGGCATAAGCGGAGATGTGGAGAAAATAAGGAGCGCTCTTGAAGGTCTGAAAGGTATTGATAAGATTGCAAAGTTCTCGGAGCTTGTTACAGCTCTTGAAAAAGAGATTGATGAGGTTAAGAAAGGTCTGGATTCCCTAAACACAGTTATGTCTAAAAAGATTGAAGAGGCTATGAAGAGTGCGGGAGCCTCTGCTGAGCTTGAAAAAAGGATCAAAGAGCTTGGAGATAAGGTTGAGTCCATAAACATCGAGAAAATAAGGGAATCGTTGAAAGGACTGGAGAGCGCCACCGAGATAGCATCTAAAATAGATGAGGTAAAGAAGAGGTTGTCTGCCTTTGAAGAGCTAGGGGACTTCTACGGGGAGATAGATGATCTGAGAAAGAAGCTTGAGAATGTCAGAACTATGGAGGATGCTATGAAGAAGGATATGGATGTTCTTCGCAGGATCGTGGGGGAGTTTGAGGAGGTTTCTTCACTTACAGAGAAGCTGGGTGAGCTGTCTGCCAGAGTGGAAAAGATTGAAGAATTCGGTGAAAAACTGAGTTCCATAGATGTTGAAAGGATTAAGGGTTATGAATCTCTTTCCCCTGAACTTGTGGAGAAACTTGAATCCCTAGGAAGTTTGCAGAAGGAGATAGAAGAGCTCAAACCATTGAAGGAAAAAGTGAGCGCTCTCGAACCGAAAATCGCAGAGATAGAGAGAAAGGTGGATATGATACTGAAATCCACAAACCGCCATCTCGATATGATTGAAAAGAATATAAAGGCAGAGATTGAGAAGTTGAAGGAAAAAAGCGGATAGATTTTTAGGGGGGTCGCCATAGAGAAAGAGGGTGGTTTGGTTTTAATAGGAAAGATCTTCATTATCATCGGTGTGTTTCTTTCATTTTTCTCAATATGGCTTCCATCTTCAATCACATTTTACTACGATTCTTATTATTCAGTTATAGATCTAAGCTATTACTATCTCTTTTTATTTCCTATTGTTATTCTTCAAATACTTGCCCTCCTCCTTAAAAGATATTATGCCGTAGCTGTAGCATCTATATTTTTTATTATAATATTTTTTTATTCCCTACTTGTTCTCTTTTCCTCTCCCTTTAAAAGTTACACCATAGAATATGGTACCTATGTAGTACTTCTAGGCTTCTTTATATCAGCGATAAGCTCTATATTTGTGGGGAGATCGGAAGGATTAAAAGGACCAGATAAGAAAACTCTGCTCTATCTTACTTTATTTAATATATCTATTTTTATTATTTTTATAATAATATCTATTTTATTTACAATAGGGTCTTGCGTCTCTCCATCAAAAGCTTTGCTTTTATATTTCATTTCAATACTCATTAGCATTCTATTCATACCTATAGGAGTGCGCTCCATCTTAAGTTCCGGTAAGCATATGTTAAGCAGTCCTTTTCTCTTAATATACTTGTCTCTTCTGTACTGGTCAATTTTTTCGATATTTTTTTCAATAACATATCTGTCATTAGGTATCATATGTTGCTGTGTTACATTGGTTCCTTTCGGCATGTTTGTATTTACTCCTGTATCTCTATGGTTGGGCATTAGCGGGATTATATCTTATAAAATTAAAGAATTAAAATAGTGTTTACAACCTAACCCTCTTTACCTTCAAATATTTCGGTGGATCCGATGCCTCAGCGAGAAGAAAGTCCTTTTTTACGCCATGGGCAAGTCTTACACCTCTGCTTATCTCAGGCCATGTTCCAACATAATTATCAGGAACTGCATGGACCAGATACGGGGCGTGATGCTCTATATCCCTAACATAGACCCTGAAATGTGTTCCATACTTGAAACCAGTCTTTACTATTAGGCCTCTATCCCTGAGATCGGAGTATATCTTCAGCTTCTGCATGAACTCAGGGTCCTTTTTTTCAGCCTGCCTTTTCAGGTATTCAGGAGAGATTTTTTCGGAGAGCGCATCTCTAATATCAGCTATGCCTTTTTCAACCAGATAAATAGACTCTATAATCGATAGCTGTAGCCATTTATCAATTGTTTTTCCGTAATAAGCCCTATGAATCTCATTGTTTTCAGTGAATGCCATCTCATTAAGGACAGTTATCTCTATCTTCTCTTTAAGGGCTTTTATAGGACCGTGAGGTTCCTCACGTTCTATTGAATAATATGTTAGATCTCCATCTCCATCCACTATTCCAAAAATCTTCTTTTCCTCTGAAACCATGGAATAAATCCCGTTAAAATCAAAAGGCACCCTTTCATAGAGCGGGACCACAGCTTTTTTTATATCTTCTCCACCCCTCGCTATCTTCATGTCTATTCCAGTGTCTTCAACGATAAATCCTCTTTTCTTCAGATCCCTATATGTGAGATATCTGACCTCAAAATCTCCAGAAGAAAGCGCGGCTTTTTTAAGAAATTCATAAGGAGAGACCCCATCAACGGAAAGCTTTCCCTCATTTATGAGATAAAAAGCCTCTGTCAGTGTGAGAACCAGCATACCGCCTGAAAATCTACCTACGCTCCCTTTATTGTGTATCTTTCCTGACTCCACAGAATCCTTAACAATAACACGGTCGCCTTCAAGCTCTCCCCTAAATGACTCCTTCAAATCCACACCTTTGAAATAAATGTTAATATGGGTTTAAGCAGGGGTTTCTAGGAGCTTTTCACCTGCCGATTTTATAGATACTCTTCTTGGGAAGTATCTGAGGATTATTATATCTCCAACAGCCTGCACCCATCTGTATGGTACATTCACAGGGAGAGAGTCCTCAACCAACAGTGGATTAGTATCTCCTATGAATAGCCCATATATCTTCTGGGTATCTAGGTCTATGACTACATTATTGACATTACCCAGAAAGATGCCATCTGAGGTGTATACCTGCAGGCCGATGAGTTCCGATATTTCTTCCAGCATGATTTTAGCCTCCTTTGATTGTTCCCTTATTACACATCATATCTATATAGTTTTTCCTCTTTGCTTCTAGTCTGTAGAGTATACTTATTTTTTCGCTTATTTAAACCCATCTCTTATTCCTCCTTTTTTGTTTTTCTCTGAAATTGAGAAAAAGAGTCCTAAGAGGGACTCTTCAGGGGCTTTTCGAAGAAAAGCCTCAGAAGGAGTTTCACCAATCTCAAGCCAGAGAGCACCATGAATCCTTTTATTATACCAATCCACAAATTCATGGATATTTTCAAATCTCCATCTGTGTCTGTCGTATTCAAGCCAGAATCTTTCCACCTTTCCGTTTGTCTGTGGGTTGTTCTTTCTTGAAGGAATGAATCTTATTCCATTTTCTTCTAAAAACAACTGAAACGATGATTTTCCACCTTTGTTTGAATAGAACTGAGAACCTCTGTCCGTGTTAACAGATTTTATGATTATTCTGTATTGAGATGAATGTTCTATCGCTTTTTTGAATGTTTCAATGCTGTTTTCTG
>JALSOU010000208.1 GCA_026986305.1 Thermoplasmata archaeon
CCACAGACCCTTGGTTAGGATGAGCAACACATACATAGCCAACGGAGACCACAGCTTTGAGGAGCTAATAGAGGACATAAAGTTCGGAGTATATGCCAAGGGAAGCAGGGGAGGGCAGGTGGATACGGGAAAGGGAACCTTCCAGTTCAACGCTCAGGAGGCGTTTTTGATAGAGAACGGCGAGATCACAAAGCCGTTGAAGGATGTCTCCTTCGGAGGCTACACCCTTGAGATACTGAAGAACATAGACGCTCTGGGAAACGACTTCCGCTTCGCTCATCCCGGATCCTGCGGAAAAGGTCAGTGGGTTCCTGTGAACGACGGGGGGCCGCATGTTAGAATAAGAGAGGCAAATGTAGGAGGTGCTTAAATGGACCCTGAGGATATAGTTAAACTGGCTGAAAAGAAGGGGGCAGACGAGGCGGAGGTTTTCTGGATAAAGAATGTGGAGACAGAGCTGAGTGTTGAAAAGAACGAGGTTAACTTCGGAGGCGGTGGAGCTTCCACAGGTTATTCCATAAGGGTTGTGAAGGACGGAAGGATAGGCTTCAGCTACTTCTCAGAAAAGGATGTGGAAAAAGCCGTGGAAAACGCGATTAAGCTCTCAAAGCTTGGAAAAAAGATAGAGGGTTATTCCCTGCCATCTGCAGATGATTACCCTGAAATCGAAGGGATATACAGCGATGATGTTGCCAACTATGAACCTGAAATGGCCCTTGATAGCCTGAAAGAGATGGTGGAGAGCGCTCTCTCACTCCATAAAGGGATGGTGATACCTGAAGGAGGCATAGAGTACGGATACACGGAGTACTATGTATATAACTCCCATGGCCTCTATGTTGAAGGAAAGGAGAGCGGAATAGGTGGATGGCTCTACGCGGTTCTTCAGGATAAGGGCGTGTCAAACGGCAGTGCCATGGCCTTTTCCCACAGCGCGGACATAGATTTCTCATCCATAGGAAAAGAGGCTGGAGAGATTGCACTGAAAACTCAGGGTGCCAAGAAGCTTGAGAAATCAGGGGAAATGGATGTACTGTTCATGAGGAATGCCATGAAGCAGATACTTGAATTCACAACAGTCGTTCAGCTCTATGGAAACAGAGCGCACAGGGGAGAGAGCCCTTACAGGCCTGATATGATAGGTGAGAAAATCGGTGCGGATGGACTGAGCATATACGACGACCAGCTGAATCCTCTCGGACTTTACACAGCTCCTTCCGATGATGAAGGAGTTCCTTCCAGAAGACTTGAGCTCATTGAGGATGGCATCCTAAAGAATTTCATGTTTGACAGCGTGAGCGCCAAGGAGTTCGGTGCTGAGAGTACAGGAAACGGCATGAGGACAGGGCCTAGGTTCAGGGTTCCTAGGGATTCCAGCGTTCCTGAGACAGTTGCCAGAAACATAGTGCTTGAATTCCCTGAGGTTAAGAGCATAGATGATATCATCTCAGAGATGGACAGAGGAATAGTGGTTTACAGCGTCCTTGGAGCGCATACCGCCAATGCTGTGAGCGGTGATATCTCCATAAACTCCACAGGACTCCTGTATGTTGAGAACGGAGAGGTGAAGTACCCTGTGATTTCAGCGATGATAGGCACAAACAGCCAGCACATACTGAAAAACATCGGAGCGCTCGGAGACGACATCAGGCCGATGCCGGCATCCATGGGCGGGTTCAGCTTCATAATGCCATCTGTGCTGGTGCACGGCATAAAGGTGTCATAAAACCCTTAATCAATCTTTCCAAAATGTAGAACTCTTTGTATTTTTTTCTCAATTATCTCACCGGAAGTTCTTTCAGCTCAAGCTGAATCATAAGTCTGATAGCTTCTCTAACAACCTCGCTCCGACTTTGTAAAGCCCTTATTAGCAGGCCAACAAACCTTTCACAAGAGAAATCCTTTAAATCCCCAGAATGTCGTCCTCTCCGAATCACATTATGTCCTGTAAATCCTATCATGGTGGTTGTAATCCTCGATTATCACCATCTTTTTCTCCTCATCTATTGAGAAAACGAGAACAAAACTGCTGTCAATATGCACCCTTTTCAGGTGCTGCAAGGGTTTTCTGAGGTTCTTGTATCTATGTGGGTTCTCCCTTATCTCCTCTATCTTCTTCAGTATAATCTCAAGCTGTTTCGGGTTCTTCTTGGCAAGCTTCTTAAACTCCTTTTCAACACTCTTCCTGAATCCTACGGAGTACATCTCACTCCAGCCCAAAGTGCTTTTTCATGTCCTTGACTTCCACCACTTCTTCCTTTTCCCTCTCTTTCATCTTCTCTATGAATTCGGGCCTTAGCTCAGGCTCAAGGAACTCCTCCTCGTATTCGTGGATTATCCACTTTATTGCCTCTGTCTTCGTCCTGAAACCGTACTTCGCTTTTATGATGTTGAGAAGCCGATTTTCATATTCCGTCAGATTGATAAGAGCTTTCACCATGTTATCACCTGTTAGTCTGTGTTATATCATATAACATAGAGTTATTTATAGTTTTTCTTTCACTCCCTCAATTCCCCGAATGTGGTCGTTCTCTCTGCGAATGCGTTGTGCTTGTGTATGGACTCCTCGCTCTCACTTTTCACAGATACCGATGTTTCATCGGGAAAGTCCCTGTACCTCTCAACTATTAGGTGTAGAGCATCCCTCACCACATCCTCCACAAATTTGGGATTTACATGGGCTTCGTAGACAACTCTGCCTTCATCATCCCTCTTGAGTACTTCAAAGGTGGGTGAAGATAGGGACTTTTCAGCTATCTCTATTAGGTTCTCAGCCTCAACAGAATAGCCTTCTGGAATCTGCATCTTTATCGTGACGATGTTGCGCTGATTGTGAGTTATTATGGGAATCTCGCGTATGCACTCATCAAATTCCGGATATTCTTCCAAGAGCATTGCCCTGAGGGTTTCCATGGCACATGGACATGCGCTCATCCCTATGACCTGCACCCCTATGTATCTCTCAACCCTTCCTTCGCGGTTTATGGCATGGCCCTCTATCCTGTAAGCTTCTATGGTCTTTCTTCCACCGGGAGTCCTTTTTTCCATGAAATAATCCGCTCTTATTCTAGCTTCTGCGCAGGTAGCATATTCGTGCCTTTTAAGAAGCTTCTCGGTTATCTGAGCAGCCAGATCCTCTATGGCGCTCACCGGCTTTTCAAGGCTTTCATCCACGATCTCCCCTACCACCTCCAGATTTCTGGACATGTGAGAGCCCCTCTGATCTGATGGTAAGTCAACGAATAGGTCAAATGTCGCTGTGAGAGTGAGATTCCTTCCGTTTCTTAGGACATTCACAGGCTTCTTCACCCCTGTGACTCCCACTCTCGTGAGCTTGAATCCGCCTTCTATCCTCTGGTTCTGAACATCCGTAGGTGTCACAGAGGTTGGGTAAAACAGCACCTAATTAAGCTTATCTCTTTTTGTGGGTCTTCTCAATTATGTCGTCTATATTGTCAAACATGTTTGTAACCCTCTCATAATGCCCTATTATCTTGCTGTCCAAATCCTCTATGTGATATCCCACCTTTCTCAGATGCTCCTCCATATGTTCCATGTGCCTTTCAAGCATCTCGGTGTGATTTTTAAGGCTTTTTAAGTGGTGGTAAAGGGCAAATATAACGACTATCTCTATTAAAAGAACAGCGACCTCGACCACTATGAGAAGTTCTTCCTGATTCACAGGGGAGAATCTGGGGTTGTTTAAAAAATGTTTGGAGAAAGGTTTAACGAAATCTTTATATAGAAGAGCAATCCTATGAATATCACAAGGAGGTAAAAAGATGCTAGGCGGACAGATGCCGATAATAGTCCTGAAAGAAGGAACAGAAAGAGAAAAAGGGCGGAGCGCCCAGATGAACAACATAGCTGCTGCTAAAGCGGTTGCTGAGGCTGTGAAGACAACCCTCGGACCAAAGGGAATGGACAAGATGCTGGTTGACAGCCTCGGAGATGTGACCATAACAAACGATGGAGCAACCATACTGAAAGAGCTGGATATTGAGCACCCAGCCGCAAAGATGGTTGTTGAGATATCCAAGGCTCAGGATCAGGAATGTGGAGATGGGACCACAACAGCAGTCATTATGGCTGGAGAACTTCTGAAAAAAGCAGAGGAACTGCTGGAGCAGAATGTACATCCCACCATCATAACAAACGGATACAGGATGGCAGCTGAGAAAGCGCTTGAAATACTGGAAAATGCAGGGTTTGATGTGAGTCCCGAAAATGAGGAGGTGCTTTTAGAGATTGCCAAGACAGCCATGACCGGAAAGAATGTGGGCGCCTCACAGGAAAAACTCGCTAAGATCGCTGTTGACGCAGTGAAGGCCGTGGCTGAGGAGATAGATGGGAAACTTAGAGTTGATGTGGATAACATAAAGGTTGAGAAGAAATACGGCGGATCTGTGGATGACACCGAGCTCATAGAGGGAGTCATAATAGACAAGGAAAGGGTGCATCCCAGAATGCCTGAACTGGTTGAAAATGCCAAGGTGGCCCTTCTGGAAGCCCCTCTTGAGATAAAGAAGACGGAGATAGATGCCAAGATAAACATCACTGACCCGAACCAGATACAGAAGTTCCTTGAGCAGGAAGAGCAGATGCTCAGGGAAATGGTTGAGAAGATAAAGTCTGTTGGAGCGAATGTTGTATTCTGCCAGAAGGGAATAGACGACATGGCACAGCACTTCCTCGCAAAAGAGGGAATATATGCTGTCCGCAGGGTTAAGAAGTCAGACATGGAGAAACTTGCCAGAGCTACAGGCGGAAAGATAGTGGCCAACATAAAGGACCTTAGCTCTGATGACCTAGGCACAGCTGAGAAGGTCTATCAGAAGAAGGTCGGCGATGAGGATATGACCTTTGTAACGGGATGCAAAGGAGCAAAGGCTGTCAGCATACTGGTGCGCGGCGGAACAGAGCATGTTGTTGATGAGGTTGAGAGGTCACTGCACGATGCCCTGAGAGTTGTCGGAGTTGCTCTGGAGGATGGAAAGGCCCTCGCAGGAGGCGGAGCACCTGAGATTGAGGTGGCCCTGCAACTCAAAGATTATGCCCCATCAGTGGGCGGAAGAGAGCAGCTGGCAATAGAGGCATTCGCCCAGGCAATGGAGGTCATACCCAGAACTCTGGCTGAGAACGCTGGCCTCGATGCTATAGACATGCTGATAAAACTGAGGAGCGCTCACGAGTCAGATAAAAAGAGGAGCGCAGGCATCGATGTCTATTCCGGAGAGATTGCAGACATGCTGGAAAAGAAGGTTGTTGAGCCTATCAGAGTGAAGAAGCAGGCCATAAGCTCAGCCACCGATGTAGCTACCATGATACTCCGCATAGATGATGTCATAGCCGCAAAGAAGAGCTCACCTCCAGCAGGAGGTCAGGGCGGCGGAGCAGGCGGCATGGGCGGAATGCCCGGAATGATGTAAACCCCTTCCCCTTCTTTTAAATATTTGAAAGCATGGGAGATGCATGCTCACCCTGATACTGGCTGATGCTGAGCTTGAACTGATACCACAGAAGATATGGGGACATCCAGCTGTTGTTGCGTACACCAAGAGAAGGAAGAAGAAGGCTAGAATATGCCTTCTGGATGCCACTTACCACCATTCTGCCATGAGGAACCTTGAAGACGGGGGCAGAAGAGGAAGGCCGGATATAGTGCATTTCTTCCTCCTGCTTGCTCTGGATTCAATACTGAATCAGGAAGGCGGTCTGAGGGTTGCGGTGCACACCAGAAACGACGAGATAATTGAAGTAAATCCTGAAACGAGGCTTCCTAAGCATTATGAGCGCTTTGTTGGGCTGATTGAGTCCCTTTACGACATGGGAGCTGTGCCGAGCAAAAAGGATCCTCTGCTTGAGATAAGATACGGAGTGAGACTTAAAGACTACATAGACGAGATAAGGGAGGATGAAGAGATAATAGCCATGTCTCCCTCAGGCGAAAAAAGGCAGTTGGGAAGAATATTTCCGAAAAAAGGCGACTATATCGTTATAATCGGAGGATTTCCCGAAGGAGATTACAGGAGCCCGGTTTATGAGATCGCAGACAGGAGCGTATCCATATATGATGGAATGCTGAAGGTATGGACTGTGGTCTCCGAGGTTATAGGGGATTATGAGAGGCTAGGTTGATAATAAAGTTTAAAAAGAATGAATGAAATGCAGATATATGGCAGTTGCAAAAGAGAGATACATAGTGAATGAAAAAGGTGAGAGGATAGGAGTGCTCCTAGATATAGAGGAATATAAAGAGATACTCGAAAAACTTGAGGAGCTCGACGAAATAAGAGCCTATGATGAGGCTAAAGAATCTGAAGACGAGGCCATACCTTTTGAAGAAGCGTTAAAAGAGATGGAAAGGAAGAGAGATAAGGATGTATGAGATTTTCATACTAAAAAGAGCTATTAAAGAGATGGGGAGTCTTCCTGAAGATGCATATAGAAGGATAAGGGACGAAATTTTATCTCTTAAATTTAATCCTAGGCCAAAGGGTTGCAAAAAGCTTTCTGGAAGAGATGGCTGGAGAATAAGAGTTGGAGATTATAGGATAATCTATGAGATAGATGACAAAAACAAAAAGGTAACTGTTTTACATATTGGCCATAGAAAATATGTATATAAACAATAAATAATGTTGTTATTGGAAAAGAGCTAATGTCACAGAGGGGTACTCATTCCCAAAACTATTGAACCCTTCCTCTTCTCTTGAACTTCCTGTTTAGAGCTAGAATGAACAGAGCATTGAGAAGAAGTCCCAGAAGTCTTTCGGGGAGCGCCAGAATGGGAGGCATATTAAGAGGAGGGTTCTGATACAAAG
>JALSOU010000209.1 GCA_026986305.1 Thermoplasmata archaeon
AAAGCGAGGACCTCACCACAATTATAAGGGATGATGTCAGGGCGAACAGAAGCTTTGCAGCAATGATAGGCTCCTTAGATAAGGATGGAGATGGACTCCCTGACTCAAATCTGACACAGGTCTATGACTGGCTCTACCAGCACGATGAGAGGACAAAGTATCTTCTGTACAGGGATGACGGAGGATATGAAAGCACAATAATGAGGGTAAAGGGGACATCCACGAAGAACTCTGAGCATGAAGTCCTTTACCATGACCTCAAAGCCGATATAAAACCACTGAAAGATGCAGGCTATTCAGCAACAGTTACAGGTGGGTCACTCCTGATATACACCATAACAACCAGCTTACAGAACAGTCAGTGGAATTCCCTAATAGTGACGCTGATAATAACCCTGATAATCCTCACCATTGTCTTCTACTATCTAAGGAAATCTCTCGCTCTCGGAACAATAACAACTCTTCCTGTGGTGATAGCCCTTATATGGTCTCTCGGAACCATGTATCTGGTGGGCCTTAATTTCAACATGATGACCGTCACCATAACTGCCCTGACCATAGGTCTGGGAATAACCTATTCCATACATCTCAGCCACAGGTTCCTTGAGGAGATGGACAAATCCTCTCCCGAAGAGGCTGCGAGGGTTACGGTGAGGCACACGGGGAGCGCCATATTCGGCGCAGCGGCCACAACCATGGGCGGCTTCGGAGTCCTCATGCTGTCGTCAATGCCACCTCTGAGGCAGTTCGGAGAGATAGCTGCTATGTCCATACTGTTCAGCTTCCTGCTCTCTGTGTTCATTCTGCCCACATTCCTCGTTCTCTGGGCTAGGCGAAAGACCTAAATACTTGCATCCCTATGCATGTGTAGTGATTCCATGAAAGGCATTGCCGAAAAGGCGCTCCGATATGGAGAGAAAAAGGCGGATTATTTTGAGGTAAGGGCAGAGAAAACCGCAATAACTCTGAATTTCATGAAAAACGGGGTTCTCTCAGCGTCCACTGAGAGGGTGGATTCAGGGATCGCAATGAGAGCGCTCCTCAGGGGAGGAATGGCAGGGATATACACCAATTCTACTGAGTGGGATGAGGTGAAAGAGGCGGTTGATAAGGTCATAGAGATGGCTGAAAAGGCCTCTGAAATATCGGATGTAAAGCTCTCAGAGGAAAGGACATACAGGGATTACTGGACCGTTGAGCAGAAGAGGAAGATAGAGGATGTGGACAACTCTGAGAAAATCTCTTGGCTTTCAGAGATAGAAAATAGGCTGAAAGAGGAGACTAGGGCTGTGGCGAGGATACAGGTGCTGAGGGACAGCTTGAAGGAAAAGCACATTCTTACCTCAGAAGGAACGGAGATATCCTCTTTTTTACCGAGCATAGAGTACATGTACTTCATCATAGTTGCCAACGAGAAAGGGAGTGAGCAGGCATACAATCAGCTGGCATGGACAGGAGGCTACGACAGATGGGATGAATGGGACCCTGAAGGAAGGGTTGTTGATATGGCAAAGATACTTGAAAGGTCAATAAACGAGGGTAAGACCCTGAAATCAGGAAAAATGGACCTGATAGTCGGGCCTGAAGTCACTGGAATCGCTTCACACGAGTCATGCGGGCATCCCAGCGAGGCTGACAGGATAATGGGGAGAGAGGGATATCTGGCAGGCGAGTCCTTCATAAAGCCAGAGATGATTGGTGAGAGAATAGGGAGCGAAATAGTGAATGTTGTGGATGACCCTACGGTTCCAAACAGCTTCGGATACTACAAGTACGATGATGAAGGAGTCCCAGCAAGGCGCAGATACCTCTACAAAAACGGAGTAATAAACGAGTTCCTGCACAACAGGGAAACCGCTGCTGTTTTGGGGACAAAGAGCAACGGAGCTGCGAGGGCAAGTGGATGGGACAGGGAGCCAATAGTGAGGATGAGCACCACCTTCGTTGAACCCGGCGATTACGAGGTTGAGGAGCTCTTTGAGGATGTCAAGTACGGGGTTTACATGAAGTCATTTACAGAGTGGAACATAGATGATGTCAGATATAATCAGAAATACACGGGAAGGGAGGCATATCTCATAGAGAACGGTGAGATAAAAGGCCCAGTTAGAAGGCCGATTATAGAGCTGACAACAAAGACCTTCTGGAGCTCCGTGGATGCTATTGCGAAGGACCTTGAATTCGTGGGTGCTACATGCGGAAAGAGCGACCCTGAACAGGGCGTGGATGTCTGGACAGGTGGGCCGCACATGAGGCTTAGAGATGTCTATATGAGGTGGTAAAATGCAGGAAAAAATCGTGAAAACAGCCCTTGAAAAGGGAGCTGATGAGGTTATTGTCAAGATAATTGAGAGGGATGATGTTCAGCTTAGGTTTTCAAACAACATGGGAGATATCGCAAACAGGTGGGTTTCAAGAAACATCATGGTTTTTCTAGCTTTAAACGGCAGAACCACAGGTTTTGAGATAAGCAGGCCTGAGAATATGGAAAAGGAGATTGAGAAGGGGGTGGAGTTCGCAAAAAAGCTCCCTGAAAACCCTGATTTCATGGGAATATACGACGGAAAGCTCAGCCCAGCTGGGATAAATTTTGAACCTATAGATGATGAGCTCTCAGAATACGGGAAAATCGCCATGGACTCAGCCCTATCTCATAAAATAAAGAGGGTTTCCGGCGAGATTTATCTGGCGAGGCACAGGATAAAGATAGCGACGAACTACAACTCAGCTGAGGAACACCGATCGTATCTCATAACAACTGCCAGAGCATTCAACCATGAGGGAAATCCGGGTCAGGCGAGCACACACATAGCTGATAAGGGGGATTTGAAGAGATACGGGCCTGAATTCGTTGGAGATAAAGCTGGAAAGCTGGCTGAGATGAATGTAAATGTGAAGGAAGGCGAGGAAGGGAACTTCACCGTTCTTTTAGACCCGTTATGCTTCGGATCAACCATAACTGAGGTGGGGAGCGCTCTCTCTGCCTTCTCCGTGGATTCTGGAATGAGCTTCTTCGTTGGAAAGCTTGGAGAAAAGGTGGCTTCCGATGTCCTCACACTGTACGATGACCCCCACAGTCCCGGTTCAGGAATGGCAGGCTTTGACGACGAGGGAAAGGCCACGCAGAAGACCATAACCATAGAGAAAGGTGTGCTTAAGAGCTATCTGCACAGCACATCCACCGCCAAGAAGTACGGGGTTGAAAGCACTGGGAACTCAAAGATAGGTGGGGGATATTTTTCACCCGGAGGCTCCATAATGCCGGGTTTCTGGCAGAACAGGGTTGAGCCGGGAAAGAGGAAGATGGAGGACATCATGGCAGATATTGATAGAGGACTTTACATAGCTAACACATGGTACACCCGCTTTCAGGACCGCCTCAAAGGGGATTTCTCAACCATACCTAGGGATGGGATATTCTACATAGAGGACGGTGAGATAAAGGAGGCATGGAAGGGAATAAGGATAAGCGAGAATATACTCCACATGCTGGAAAACATAAGGGAGCTTAGCTCAGAACTTATTCCCGTGGACTGGTGGGGTGAAACAGTGAGGACATTCGCACCCTATGCGCTCATAGATGATGTGAGGATAACCAAGGCGAGGTAAGGATTAAAAGCACGCCCTATTACGGCTGTGCTCTGGTTCATATTCACCACACCTGTCTGCAACCTCAACTGCCGCTACTGTGGAGGCACCATACCTGAGGAGGTCATGCCACACGAGATAAGGTACAGCTTTGATGAGCTCAAAAGATTCATAGAAAAGGACCCGGAGGCAGACATAGCTTTTTACGGCGGAGAGCCACTACTGAAGATGGACTTCATTGAAAAGGTGATGAATTCCATAAGAGCTAGGAATTTTTTCCTGCAGACAAACGGCATATTTCTAAACCACCTGAAACCCGAGCTTTTGAGCAGGTTTCACACAATCCTAATCTCTCTGGACGGGCCTGAGGATATTACCGATTATTACCGTGGAAAAGGAGTTTACAGGGCTGCGGTCAGAAACGCCGAGCTAATAAGAAAAAGGGGCTTTGAAGGAGATATAATAGCGAGGATGGCTGTGTCTCAGGAGAGCGACATATACAGGGATGTCATGCACCTCCTATCTCTATGGCCATTTGATCATGTGCACTGGCAGCTGAATGTTGTCTGGGACCCTGAGGACTCATGGAAGGACTTCAGGGCATGGCTAAGGGACTCATACTATCCGGGATTGAAAAGGCTGGCTGATTTCTGGATAGAGAGCATTGAGAAATACGGGAAAATACCGGGAATAGTGCCTTTTCAGGGCATAATGAAGAGGCTATTCGGCCTTGAAAAGCCCGGGCTTCCCTGCGGTGCGGGAAGGGACGCCTTCGCCATAGCAACAGATGGAGAGATTCTGGCATGTCCTATAGGTGGAGAGTTTGAGTGGAACCACCTTGGAAACATAGCACGCAGCGAGCCGGAGGATGTCAGAAACTCTGTATTTCCAGATGAGCCCTGCCCTTCATGTCCATATTATGGGGTTTGCGGAGGGAGGTGCCTCTTCGCCAATAAGGAGAGACTATGGGGTGAGGAAGGCTTCAATCTCATATGTGAGACTGTGAAATACACCATAGACCTTATGAAGGAGATAAAGCCGAGGGTTGAGGGAGCTCTCTCCGACGGCATAATCTCCGAGGATGATCTAAGATATCCTGAGGTTAACAACACCACTGAGATAATACCCTGACTTTGAAATCACATGGCATTTTTTGAATGTTATTTCAACAGCCCCTGAACTATCATATCTATCGCCTTATCTTCATCAAGGCCTCTGGCCATAAGGGTTTGCAGCTGTTTTTTATCCACACTCCCTATGGCTGCCTCGTGAGTGACCTTAGCTTTCGGATGGGTGGCGCTTATCTGCGGTATGGATGTCGCCCTAGCGTTGTCAAGCAGTATCTCTGTGCAGTCCACATGCCCTCTTGAATAAGGAGCGTTCCCCTCTGTTATGTTTATAACCTCGCTGGTGGCATTGTCTCTGAGGGCAACTCTGGTCTTTATTATTCCAGTGGAGCGCTCCCCGTTCAACCTTATGATTTCCTTCCCATTCACTATATCGTCGCCTTTTCCGTAAACCTTTGTCAGCATCGTGGCCTTAGCATCCTTTTCCAGATCAGCCTCGTATTCTATGTAAAGCTCACCCATCCTTCCGTGCTTCATGGTGAATGTGTTTGTGAATTCACCCCCTTCCAGCACATGAACCTTTGCAAATGGCTTTACTATTACCCCACCGCTATCGCTGTGGAAGTGCTCCTCCCCATAGATGAATTTCGCATTTTTTCCAACGGTTATGTAGCCTTCAGATATGTGCTCCACCCTCACAGCATTCGGAAAGAAGCAGTGGGACACCAGCTCAACCTCTGCTCCATCGCCAACATCTATGTAGCTTATTACATGCTGGACCCCTTCCTTCGGAAGCATTCCGAAACATACATGGACAGGGTACTTTATCTTCGCTCCAGGCTTAACCTTTATGTGAGCTTCAATCACCCCATCTTCTCTGGTGTGAGCTTCCATCTCTATGCCTTCAGTTCCTTTTGATGCCAGAACCTTGTCTCCGTTCACAGCCAGAGTTGCGAAGTTCGCATCCTTGAAAGGTGTCGCATCCTCTCCAGCCTCTTCGTATGCCTTTACGAGCATCTCATACTCTTTCATGTAGATGTCCTTCATATCCATTTAACCACACTCCTCCCTGTTCTTTTCCTTATAATCATGCTCATCGCAGCTCTTGCACCTGTCCCTGAAAATCCTGCTAACTTTAACAGGAGTGTCTGTTATTATGGGGGTTCCAGCGCACATAAGCGTGCTTCTGTCCGCTATTTCCGCCATCTCCTCCCTGTGGGTTATGATGAGAACACTGCTTCCTCTGGAGTTTATCGTCTTTATCAGACCTATTACATCGTAGATTGAAAGCATGTCTATGCCGCTGTCAGGCTCATCAAGTATGGCCAGCTCAGGCCTCATGAGGTATATGGATGCCAGCTCAATCCTCTTCCTCTCCCCCCCGCTCAGCGACTCTCCAAGCTCCCTTTTGAGGTATTTTTTCGGATAGAGGGAGACCATATCCAGAGCTTCCTTTATCGCATCATCGCTCTCATATCTGTTGCTTATTCTCAGGTATTCCTCAACAGTTATGCCTTCAAATCTGGCAGGCTCCTGCCATGCTAGGGTGATTCCCCTTTTCGCCCTCTCGCTTATGCTCAGATGTGTTATGTCCTCACCTTTGAACACTATCTTTCCTGAGCTTAGTGGGATTATGCCCATTATTGCATAGGCAAGAGTGCTTTTTCCCGCACCGTTTATTCCCACAAGGGCATGGACCTCACCCTTCCTTATCTTCATGTTTGCGAACTGCACTATCCTGCGCCCGTCGGCCTCTACTAGTCCGTCTTTGATTTCCAGAAGCATGGGCATGCCTTCAGTATTGACCATATAAGGCTTTTGGACAGATATGTCCTAAAAATCTCTAAATATGCGGGGGATATGCCTTCATGAAACCTGCGCTCTTCTACTCAGATAAACTTATGCTCTACGGCTTTGGGCCTCAGCATCCGTTCAGGCCAGAGCATTTCAGGGAGTTCATGGATTACCTTAGAGAAACAGGGAGAATCGCACTCTTTGATATCATAGAGCCAAGAAGAGCCTCTGATGAGGATTTACTGAGCGCTCACACGGAAAACTACCTCAATGCCCTGAAGGAGATGGCTGATGCAAGGGGCTTCATATCTCCGGACACTCCTGTCTCTCCATCTCTTATTG
>JALSOU010000210.1 GCA_026986305.1 Thermoplasmata archaeon
GGTACAGGAAGCTCATAAGGGGTATTCCCCAAACCAGATGGCCCTGCAGGTACTGCCATGGAAAAGGCTGTGAGAAGTGTAATTTCACAGGAAAGATGTACCCTGAAAGCGTTGAAGAGCTCATAGCCCATGAGTTTATGGAGGAGCTGAAGGGAAAGGAGCATGCGTTTCACGGCATGGGAAGGGAGGATATAGATGCCAGAATGCTTGGAAACGGAAGGCCGTTTGTTCTTGAGATTAAAGAGCCACTTAAAAGGAGCTTTGATCCCACTGAGATGGAGCGAAGGGTGAATGAGTTTGCAAAGGGAAAGGTTGAGGTTACAGAGCTCAGGGAATCATCAAAAGAAGAGGTTAGAAGGATTAAGGCCTCCCGTTCAGAGAAAACCTATGTGGTAAAGGTGCTTTTTGATTCTGAGGTAGATGAGGAAAAGCTTAAAAAAGCATTGAAGATGCTGGAAGGAGAGATAGAGCAGAGGACGCCCAGAAGAGTCGCACACAGAAGAGCCGATAAGGTCAGAAAAAGAAGGGCTTTATCGGTGAGGCTCATAGAGCTCAGCGGAAAAAGGGCTTTGATAGAGGTCCGAGGCGAGGCAGGGCTTTATATAAAAGAGCTCATGCACGGCGACGAAGGCAGGACTCATCCAAGCCTCGCTGAGGTTCTGGGTGTCTCGTGCAAAGTAGAAAGCCTAGATGTAGTAGAAATACACGCAAAGGAGGAATAAAATGGTCAAAATGTCCCATGGCCTTAGGGCTAAGACCCGCAAGATAATGACGAAACACCCGAGAGAGCGTGGGCTATCTCCTGTGACAAAGAGCTTGCAGAGGTTTGAAATAGGGGAAAGGGCAAGCATAGTAATAGATCCAAGCGTCCATAGAGGGATGCCGCACAGAAGGTTCCATGGACTTACCGGAGTGGTCGTAGGAACTCAGGGGAGAGCTTATTATGTTGAGGTAAGAGTTGGAAATGCTACGAAAAAGGTTCTTGTTAGAAGAGAACATCTGAGGAAGGTGAAGGGCTGATGAGTGAGGAAAAAAGGTATATAACCCTCTCAGAAGCCAAGGAGATGCTGGAAAAGGTAAACGAAGAGAGAGAACTCTCCTATGAACAGCACCTAGCCCTCCAACATGCCCAGAAATTCGGGAAACTGAGTCCTGAAAAAGCCAGAGAGATGGCGGAAGAGCTGAAAAAGATAGATGTGGTCAATGAATATTATGCCACAAAGATAGCGGACATACTCCCCACCCATCCGGATGATGTGAGAGCGATATTCGCAACCGACAAAATAGTTCTGCAGCTGTCACAGATGGAGCAGATACTGGAGATAGTCAGGAAGTACCTATAAAGGTGGTGAGATTGGAGGAGTATGCCTACATTCTGGACTATCTTCCACACGGACATCCAGGAAGCAGAAAGTTCAAGAAAGAGCCCATAGCCTACGGAGTAGGAGACACTGAGTTCAAACTTCTTGAGCTTATCCCCAAGCCGAACGCCTCTCTGATAGTTGGTGACAGGGTCTATATAGGAAAAGAGATGGATAAAAGGGATGCAATACTCCATGTTAAAAGAAGGGTTAGATACACGGAGCTGACATCAGCAGCCCAGAGTGAGCTACCCTATGTGATAGCTGAAATCGTTAAGAACAACGAAGAGAGATTTGTAAAGTTCTTCAACGAGGCGATACCTGTTACCACAAAATTTCACATGCTTGAGCTCCTGCCGGGCCTAGGTAAAAAAACCATGTGGTCCATACTTGAGGAGAGGAAAAAGGAGCCTTTCAAGAGCTTTGAGGACATAAAAAGAAGGGTTCCAGCCATCCACCACCCTGAAAAGCTTATAATAGACAGAATAATGAAGGAACTCACAGAACCCGGTCAAAAATACCATCTTTTTGTGGCAAAATAAGATCGATATCACTTAAGCCTCTTTATTTCCATCCATATCTTTTTTGCCTTTTCCTCACCTGAGAAAGATACCATAACATTTCTTATGGCGTCAGCAACTTTGTCAAGGTTCTCCTCGTCTATCTCCTCAGGATCTATGCCAAGATCTTTGCACTGCTTCTCCACTATGAACTTTCCTAGATGCCCCATTTCTCTGGCCATTATGCTGTATATCTTCTTGCTTATCTCAGTGGGCAAAGGCATCACCCTCCGTTTTTCTCTTCAGAGCCCCCCTCAGATAAGAGGCTTTCCACATTCTTTATATGTCTATCAGCCTTTATTTCCTTGAATATTTTGAGAGCTCTCCTTAACACCTCTTCACTCCTTTCATCTCCCTTTTCCTTAAGCATCTTTCCGTATTCGTAGAGAGTTATTCCCAGATCATACTTTATCCCTATCTCTTCCAGAAGTTCAACCGACTTTTTGAAGTTCTCCTCGGCCTTTTCCCATTTTCTCTGCATGCCGTACATTATTCCATAGGCCATATATATGCCAGAAATCATGTACTTGTCCCCTGTCTTACTGAATATCCTGTAAGCCTTTGAGAGATAGTCCATTGCCTCTTCAAATCTGCCCTTATAGACATGTACAGTACCGAGGTTTTCAAGCCCATAACCTATGAGATTAATATCTTTGGTGCTCTCAGCATATTCCACACACTTTTTATATGCCTCTATTGCGTTATCCAGATCTCCCATGTACCTGTAGACCTCTCCCAGATTGTTATATGCCCTTGAAATCTCGCTTATATTGCTGACACTCTCAAGGTATTTTATGGCATATTTGTATAGTTCTTTAGCTTTTTCATACTTTCCCCAGTCAGAATAAACATTCGCCAGATCTATGGTGGAGATTCCAAGCATGTCGACATTTTTTGAGTTTTCAGCCAGATCTATGGCCTTTTCAATGTATTCTGCGGCCTTTTCGTGCTGTCCCAGACGCCAGTATACCTTTCCCATGCCTCTGTATGCATCTATCACCTGCTCTGCATCTGAAGAATTCACTGCCTTTTCATACTCTCTAAGAGCCTCTTCCCACCTTGAAGACTCGAGATAAAGATGTCCAAGAAGCAGGTGAGCTGCATTTCCAGTATTGCCTCCGTATTCTGCAGCTTTTTTTGCGTATTCCTCTGCCTTCTCTATCTCCATTAACTTCTTAAAATTCCTTGCTAGTGAGAGATATATTTCAGGAAGGGATGCTTCATCAGCGCTCTTCTCAGCCATTTTATAGTAATCCACAGCATCCTTTGGAGAGTATGATTCCTCGGCCCTCTTAGCAGCCTTAAGGGCGTACTTGAGGCACTTGTCCCTCTTGTCTGCATAGCAGAAATGGTAAGCTAGGGAGAACACATCATCTGGGTGCATGCTCTCCACAAGCTCTGCAGCCTTTTCGTGCATCTCCTTCGCTCTTTCACCGATCCACTCGCAGACAATCTTCCTAAGCTGCGGGTGGTCAAATTTAAGAATGTCTTCCTTTTCAACCAGAATCTTATCTTCTATGAGTCTGTGCAGGACGACGTGCATCCTCTCCCCCATACCAGAGAGGGCTTCGATAATATCTGAGCTGAACTTCAATCCCAGTATTGCTGCCCACTCCACAAGCCTTCTTTCCTCCTCATCCAGCTTCTCAAGCCTTTTCCCCATCATCTCCCTTACACTTTTAGCGACTTCCACATCTTCAGGGCCCATCTCGTATATTTTTCTTCCAGACCTCCTTATGGAATTGGCTATCTCCTCAACCAGTATGGGAAGTCCCTGTGTTTCTTCATATATCTTTTCCAGAATGTCATCAGGTATCTCTGAATCTAATATTGCAGAAAGCATAGCCCTTGTTTTATCCATGTCAAAGCGCTCCAATTTTATCATCCTAACCTTGCCTTCCATCATTAACGAGATTAGGAGCTCATTTAAGGGGTGAGGTTTTCCACCAACATCTTCAAGCTCCTCCTGAGGTGCTGATATAACCAGAACTATCCTTGTCTCATCTATACCCCTAGCCAAGTATTCCAGAAATTCTATGGAAGGCTTATCAAGCCACTGAGATGAGGAAAGGTAAATGATCAGGGGAGATTTACTGCTGGCCTCTGCAAAAGCGTTGAAAGCCTCGCTGAAAGCCTGTTCCTTTGAGGGTAGAGAGTAAAGGTATTTGATGTCTATAGAGACCAAACCAAGGCTGTTGAGAGCCTCCAAAACCTTTATTATGGCCTCATAGGGCCTTTTCTCAGATCCGGTAGCATCGTAGGATATGAAGCTGATATTTGCCTCTTTTCTGAACCTGTTCATCAGGGTTTTCTTTCCTACCCCATCCTCACCTGTGAGGAATATGACGCTGCCGACACCGTCCTCAGCCCTGCGGAGCGCTGTGTTAAGCTCTGTCAGCTCCTTTTCTCTGTCTATGAAGGTTTTCACCTTGATCACCCTTTTAATCTTCTTTACTTTCCTTATCGTAGGCTTCGATTTAAGTCTTTCCATTCTTTTTCTTTTCTCATCCCTGTCGTATAGGAATACGGCTCCGAAAAAGGATGTAATTATCAGGAAAGCGGCTATCAGGTAAAAAATAGCAGGGTTTCCGTAATTGATTTTGAAATCTTCATTTATGTATCTTGAGCTCAGAGTGATGTTTTTTCTCATGACTATGCCCTGATATTCCACATCTACAGGGACCTCGCTTCCATAGGGAGCTGTTGTTGGCTCCTTTACTGCTAGAACATATCTCCCGCCCTTTGCCCTTATAGTAATATTTCCTGACGGGAAATGGAATACAAGGGTTGCGTCTATGGGCCTTCCTGATGAGTCTGTGACTGTGCCTGAAATAAAGGAAAAAGTCTCAACTATGCCCTCAATAACCTTGAAATTTGATATGTTGCCATTATCATACGAGCATACGAGAACACTGTAATAACCAGAATTCCCTGAAAATACCATATCCATATCTCCATACCCATTGGCTCTTTTCACTATATCTCTTCCTGAAAGCACCTCTATTCCCATCTCTCCACTTCCAAGTGCATGAACTGTGAAGCTTTCATTGGCTCCATCCCCATCCATGTCGTTCTCCACCAGACTGACATTAAGATCAGGCCTGCCTGTTGGGGCAGAGATGTAGTAGTCTTGAAGGAAGAGCGCCCATCCAGACTCCTTCATTGCCTCAATTTCCCTGTATTCTTCTGAGACTCCATAGGTGGGAAACCATATGGATATCCCGTGGGAGTCGGATACTTCAGAGAGATTGGCATGAAACTCCGCTATCACCGTTCTGTTTAGACCATCTCTCAGCTCTGTGCCATATATGGAAAGATATGGAAAATGCAGGTACCTCTCTATTTTATAGGTCATACAGGTCATAGTTGTAGGAAACCCCGCTGTATTCCTGAGCCTCTGAGCGTGCCTCGGTTATCTCAAACTTGTAGTAAGGGAGAAGAGAGTCCAGAACCCTTGAATAATCCCTCAGCGCACCGTAAATATCTCTCATATGGGACAGGTTGATGGCACTCAGAGTTTTTCTATCATAACCAGCAGCGTATTTTCCATAATCCTGCACTATTTTCTCCGAGAATTTCTCAGGACTTGATGATGGATTTCTGTAAATGTCGGATATTATCCTTCCATAGGGCCATCCGCTTATTCCCTCTTCATTCTCAGAAGCTATGGCATATCTTGAAATCTCACTTATCTCGCCGAAGACCTCAAACATGGCCATGTTGCACTGGTCAAAGCCTATTATATCCAATTTACCCTGATGCTCAACAATGGGAGAAAGCGCCTTTTTTATATCGCTGATTTTCAGATATCTGTACCCTTCATCAGCCAGCATACCCTTCCATCCCGCACCGTGGCCCCAGAAAATAAGCATCGTATGCTCAGCAGGATAGTTTTCCATAGCCCATGATGCGAAATCCCTCAGAGTCTCCCACTGCGACATGTCTATCTCAGAGCCCCATGAGGAGTTTATCTCACTTAGATTTGCTTGATAAAAGCCGTTTCTTCCCATGACCAAAGCGGAGCTGTCTCCGTAGCGGTTTCCATCCTCCAAAAGCACTATGTTTACAGAATTACGATATCCCGCAGCTTCAATCTGAGAAATGGTGCTGTTTATCTGATCGTTTATATCCCCTTTTGAGCCCCCCATCATGTAAAGCATGATCGTCCATGAACTCTCAGAAGGTGTTTCAGAATAAGCTAAGGGAGAAAGCGAAGATATGAGGAATATGGTTAGTAAAGCTATGGATAAAGTCTTTTTCATCCCCTATGCATCCTAAGGAGCCTATAAGTATGTTTTGGGTAAATCTGCAATAAGCTTTTAAATCTCATACTGATGGGGTGATGGTGTTTCCATGAAGGTTCTGGTAGTAGGCGGCGGTGCCAGAGAGCATGCGATTGCCAAGGCTCTGAAGCGCTCCGATGCGAAGATATACTCGGTTATGAAGAACAGGAATCCCGGAATATTCAGGATTGCTGAAGAAGCCATAATAACGGATGAGAAGAACATAAGCGAGATAGTCTCATGGGCAAAAGAAAGGGTGGATATGGCGTTCATAGGGCCGGAAGCACCGCTTGAGGCGGGAATAGTGGATGCACTTGAAGATGCTGGTATACCCACAGTTGGGCCAAGGAAGAGCGCTGCGAGGATAGAAACATCAAAGGAGTACATGAGAAAGCTAATGGAAAGGCACGGAATAGAAGGCTCACTTAAATATAGGGTGGTGGAGAGCCTTGAAGATGGGATAAAAGCCATGAATGAGATAGAGGATTTTGTTATAAAGCCCATTGGGCTTACAGGTGGGAAGGGAGCTAAGGTATTTGGAGAGCACTTGAAAGACAGGGTTGAGGCTGCGGAGT
>JALSOU010000211.1 GCA_026986305.1 Thermoplasmata archaeon
TAACTCCCAGCTCCTGAGCCCTTCTGTAATACTCCTCAAATCCTTTTCCGTATGCCCTAAGGTCTGTGTAAAACACATAGACATCCCTTGACGGGTCCATCCTCTTTATCAGAGTGGCGAGCTTGGTGGCATACATGCAGCATATCCTTGAACAGTATAGGTTTCCTACCTGAGCGTCCCTTGAACCAACGCACTGTATAAATGCTATGTCCTTTCCTATGTTCTTTATTATGTGGCCTTCTCCCATCTCCACCAGAATTCTCTCCATCTCAAGGGCGGTTATGACATTCTCAAACCTTCCATATCCGTACTGCGGCTTCCTTCTCGGGTCAAAGGTGTCAAATCCAGTGGCCACTATTATGGTATCAACCTTAACCTCAACATACTCAGGCTCCTGCTCGTAGTTTATTGCCCCAACCTCGCAGACCTCTGAGCACTTTCCGCATGTCAGGGGCTCAAGTCCAAGGCATGCGTTCTCATCAAGAACATGTGCATGAGGAACAGCTATTGCGGATGGCAAGTATATGGCCTTTCTCAGCGTAAGTCCCAGATTATGCTCATCTGGAACCAGAACAGGGCAGACCTCCGTGCATCTGTTGCACGCAGTACAGGCCTTTTCATCAACATATCTGGGCTTTTTCTTTATTCTCACCCAGAAATTCCCCACAGTTCCCTGAATGTCCTCTATTTCTGAGTAGGTCATGAGGTTTATGTTGGGATGCTCCGCAACATCCGCCATCTTAGGTGTGAGTATACATGATGCGCAGTCCTCTGTGGGGAAGGTTCTGGAAAGCTGGGACATGTGTCCGCCTATGGCAGGTTTTTCCTCAACGAGATAAACATTGAAACCTGCATCTGCCAGATCCAGAGATGCCTGAATTCCAGCTATTCCAGCCCCCACAACGAGAACATTCTTTCCTATTGGGAGTTTTTCGGTTTTTACAGGTGTGGAGCGCCTTATCTTCTCAACAGCCATCTTTGTCAGAATCTTCGCCTTTTCAGTGGCTTTGTCAGGCTCTGTGTAATGGGGCCATGCGCTCTGCTCCCTGATGTTGGCCATCTCAACCATAAACGGGTTCAACCCGGCTTTTAAGAGGGCTTTTTTGAAGGTTTCTCCCTGAAACTTGGGGGAACAGGCGGCAACGACAACCCTGTCAAGCCCGAACTCCTTTATGTCGTTTATAATTGCCTTCTGCCCCTCTTCAGAGCACATATGAGATATGCTTCTGACAACAGTCACATCAGGGAGCTTTTCAGCGAACTTATAAACATCATCGACATCCACGACATCGGATATGTTTCCTCCGCAGTGGCAGACATAGACTCCTATCTTGGGCATTTTCATCCCTCTTCATAGCTGTATCCTGTCTCAAAAGCCTTCTCGTTCAGATCCCTGACCTTTGCAGGGACCATTTCAAGCACCGCTCTCTTAGCGCTCTCCTTGCTAACTATTCCCGTGGTCTTGGTTATGAAACCCACCATAATTATGTTGGCAACTATCCGGTTACCGAGCTCCTCTGCGATCTTAGTAGCAGGTATGGAGTGGAACTCGCCCACCTTTTCTGGAACTTTGTCCATCTTCACCAGATTCTTCTCAATTATCAGAGTTCCACCCTCTTTAAGCCTTGGAAAGTATGTGCTGTATGCCTCCTGAGACATTATTACCAGAATATCAGGATTCAGAGGATATGGATAATCCACCCTCTCATCATCTATGACAACCCCGGAAGATGAAGCTCCTCCTCTGGCTTCTGGACCGTATGCCTGGGTGAAAACAGCCTCCTTCTTATCGTAAAGGCTCAGGGCTCTTGCTATAACCAAGCCTGCGAGGATTACGCCCTGACCTCCGAAACCCCCTATCTGAAGCTCCAGTCTGGCCATTATTCCTCGCCTCCTTTGCCTGATATTATCCTCGAAAGCACCTCCAGATGCCTCCTGTGCTCTATTATCCACTCTGACCTCTCTGCCTGCGAAGTGTGCAGGAACTCTGCCTTTGTCAGCTCCCAGAGCTTGTCCTCGAATGTGGGCTCTTCCGGAGCATCTAGAAACTCTCCGACTACGAAGGGTTTATTGGGCTCTATCACACCTTCAAGAGGATTCACATGGTTCTTAACCACAGCGTATTTCTGGAAGTATTTCAGGGTGTCAACAGGGTCCCTCATCCTGTTCCTTCTTCCATAGGCTGTTGGACACTGGGACAGGACTTCCACAAAGGAGAATCCCCTCTTTTTAAGGGCTTTTTCAAGGGATTTTTCCAATCTCCTAACATGGAGTGAGGTCCATCTGGCAACATATGAAGCGCCTGCAACCGCAATCAATCCTGCCAGATTGAATGGGCTCTCAACATTTCCATATGGTGAGGTGGTGGTTATGCCTGTTTCAGGTGTTGTTGGAGCCAGCTGACCGCCTGTCATTCCATATGTGAAGTTGTTTATTGCAACCACTGTGATATTGGCATTCCTTCTGGCTGCGTGGATTATGTGATTCCCACCTATTGCGAAGAGGTCTCCATCACCGCTGAAAACAGTGACATTCAGATCTGGCCTAGCGGCCTTCAAGCCCACTGCGAATGGTATGGCTCTACCATGCGTTGTGTGGAAGGAGTCCATTCTCACATATCCTGCGGCCCTTCCTGTGCAGCCTATACCTGAGACCATGATGCTCTTTTCAGGGTCCATGCCTATCTTCTCCATGGCCCTGAGATATGCGCCCAAAACAGTGCCTATACCGCAACCCGGACACCACACATGTGGCAGCCTCTCTGTCCTCAGGTATCTGTCGAGAGGATGAGTGTCCGCTTTGATTATGCTCATTTAACCGCCTCCTCTATTCCTTTTAGGATTTCCTGAGGTTTATGAGGCTCTCCTCCCATCTTTCCCACGAAAACCGCCCTCTTCTTTATGGCCCTCTCAACTTCAACCAGAGCCTGACCGTTATTAACCTCAGCAACAACGAATTCCCTGTCTGAAAGCTCTTCAAGCCTCTTTGATGGGAACGGCCATATGACTTTCAGCCTGAAAAGTCCAGCTTTAATCCCGTTTTCTCTGGCCATTATAACAGCCCTTCTGGCAGATCTGGCGGTGATTCCATAGGCCACAACGATGACCTCTGCATCATCAACCATGAACTCCTCGTAATCAACGATTTCATCCGCATACTTCCTTATCTTATCGTTTATGCGCCCTATCATCCTCTCCTGAGTCTCAGCATTTATAGAAGGATATCCCCTCTCATCGTGAGTTAGGCCTGTCACATGTATTCCAAACCCTTCTCCTATCGGCGGCATGGGCGGGACAAGGTCCTCATCCGGCTCGTATATCTTCCTGTTTTTGTCCTTCAATATCTTCCTGTTTACTATCTCAATCTCCTCTTTTGGAGGTATTGTGACCCTTTCAAAAAGATGCCCCACGGACTCGTCCATTAGGAGGATTACAGGCTGTCTGAACCTCTCTGCGAGGTTGAAAGCCTTTATGGTCATGTCAAAGCACTCTTGGGGGGATTCCGGAGAAAGGGCAATCGCCTGATAAGACCCATGAGTTCCCCATCTGGCCTGCATAACATCTCCTTGACCCAGAAGAGTAGGAAGGCCTGTGGAGGGTCCAGCTCTCTGAACATTTACTATAACCACAGGAGTCTCTGTCATTATTCCAAGCCCATAGTTTTCCATCATCAGGCTGAAACCCGGACCTGATGTGGCGGTCATAGCCTTTCTTCCACCCCATGAAGCTCCGAGAATAGCCGCCATAGATGCCAGCTCATCTTCCATCTGAATGAATATTCCGCCCACCTCTGGGAGCCTTCTAGCCATCCTCTCTGCCACCTCGCTGGAAGGAGTTATCGGATAGCCTGCAAAAAACCTGCAACCGGCAGCTATGGCCCCTTCAGCAGCAGCTACATCGCCGCTTAAAAAGTGGTCACCCACGAGAATATCCTTGCTCACCTTATTCCTCCTTCTTTTCCTTTACGAAAATGGCAAATTCAGGGCATATCCTCTCGCAGAAACCGCAGTTTATGCAAACATTCACAGGCTCCTCTTCCACCAGCTCTGGAGGATGATATCCCTTTTTGTTGAACTTATCGGAAACCACCAGCACATGCTTGGGACAGAACGCTATGCAGAGTCCGCAGCCTTTGCACCTGTCCTCTATCAGGTACACCTCGCCTCTGGGAAGGCTCAGACCGCTTCTTTCAAGCAGCTTCTCAGTATTGCTTTCAGTTGCCATTTTTACGCCTTCTATCGGGCCAATTTATGCCCTTATTTAATAGTATCTGCTCACTCTCAGACGAATTTCGTCATTAAATAAAAAATCTTTATTCAAATTGGAAAGGCATTAATACCCTTATCTCATGGTCCTCCTATGCTTCATATGAGGAACCTAGCCAGCGGTAGCTCAGGGAATTCAACGATTTTCTGGACTGACAGCTCCGTTATCCTTGTGGATGCAGGGCTCACAGCTCTCCAAATACGCAGGAGGGTTGAGGATACGGGATTTGACATTGAAGAAATAGATGCAATACTGATATCGCACGAGCACACAGACCACATAAGAGGCATAGAGATACTATCCAGAAGGTACGGGATAAAGATATATGCCAACGAGGGGACATGGAAAGGGATTGAGAAAAGCAAAAGCGTGAAGAAAGGGGTGGAAAACAGAGCCCTACTCAAAGATGACATGCTTTTCGGGGACATAAGGGTTGAGAGCTTTCCTGTTCCTCATGATGCCACAGACCCTGTGGGATTCAGGATAAGCAGCGGCTCGGAGAGCGCGGTCATAGTCACAGACATAGGGCATCCCACATCATATCTTTCTAGAATAATCAGGAAATCCTCTGTAATAGTGATAGAATCCAATCATGACATTGAAATGCTTCTTAACGGGCCATATCCGTATTATTTGAAGCAGAGGATCCTCGGCCCTGAGGGGCATCTCTCAAACGAAGACTGTGGAAGAGCGCTTGAAGACTCCATAGATGGGGATAAAACTGTTGTTCTTGCCCATATAAGCGAGCACAACAACACACCTGAGCTTGCTGAAAAAACCGTTAGGAGTCACATAGGAGATGGGGCTGAGCTGATTCTCACAGGCAGAGATCCTGGGCCAGTTTTAGAGATGTGATTTTCGCCACAAACTATTTTTCCTTTAATTGATTTGGAAGTCTCATGAAGATAGTGGTTGCCAGCGGAAAAGGTGGAACAGGGAAAACAACGGTTGCCACGAATCTGGCAATGGCTGCAGGGAGAGCGCAGCTCATAGACCTTGATGTCGAGGAGCCAAACGACGCTCTTTTCATAAAACCTGAATACACAGGAGAGAAGACGGTGAATATGCTGGTTCCTGTTGTTGATCAAGAGAAATGCACAAACTGCGGGATATGCGCTCAGGTCTGCGAGTTCAACGCAATAGCTGTTCTAGGAAATAAAACAATGACCTTTCACGAGCTATGCCATGGATGTGGACTCTGTGCTTATGCCTGCCCTGAAAAGGCTATCACCGAGGTTCCACACCCGCTCGGGTTAATACGCTATGGAAAAGCGGGCCAGATAGACTTCGTTGAAGGCGTCCTCAACATAGGGGAACCCATGGCAACGCCTCTTATAAGGGAAACAAAAAAAGAAGCCAAAGGGGAGCTGATTATCATGGATGCTCCTCCCGGCACATCATGCCCCGTTATAGAATCAATCCACGGGTCCGATTTCTGCATACTGGTAACCGAGCCCACTCCATTCGGACTCTGGGACCTGAAACTGGCTGTCGGAGTTGTTAGGGACCTGAAGGTACCTTTCGGTGTTGTGATAAACCGCTATGGAATAGGTGATAACGGCGTGGAAAAATACTGCGAGGAAGAGGGAATAGAGATACTGACGAAGATTCCAATGGACAGAAGTATAGCTGAGGCATATTCAAAGGGAGTTCCGATAATAGAGGCGCTCCCTGAGATGAGAGGGGTTTTTGAGGGGATATTGGAGAGGATTAAAGAAATAGTGAGATAAAGGGGAGGGTTAGGTTAACGTTTGGCGGGTATCTGAAGTCCTGAGCGATAGCGAAGGATTTGGGCGGAGCGTAGCGAAGCCAGATACCCGCTTGTTAGGCGTGGGCGATAGCCCCGAAGTGAGCGACAGCGAACGGAGAGTCGGGCGGTGCGGCACCATTGTGGAAAATCCTCCTTCTTATTTAAAAATTTCACCCAGAATTCACAGTTGTAGAGTACGGAAATTATTAAGCCCTTTTTTCACAGGGCAAACTCGCATCTAACGATGCTCGTTTCGCCCAAGAGTTAAGAATTAGATAAAAATAGGGAAAGTGGTAAAATTAAGCGACAGGAAGATACGAAGGATAGTGAGACATTGTCACATAAAGAAGGATGGGAGCACGAAGGAGGCTGCGAGGATATATGGGGTGAGTGTGAGAAGGATACAGCAGATAGTAAAAGAGTATAAAGAAAGAGGAGAGATGCCTGTGCTTAAGAAGGAAAGAAGACCGAGAACACATCTGACGGATGAGCAGAAGGAGATAATTGAGAATGTGTGGAAAGAGACGAGAATAGTAGTAAACTCAAAAGAACAATACAATACTTATAATTATCAAGTCCATACATTTATAAAATAAATCTATAAAGGTTATATATACGTAATTACTTCTTACATCCTTTAAGGATAGGAAAAAGAAAAATAAAAATATAAAAAATGAAATAAACATAGAGATAGCATCAACAGAAGAGTCTAAAATGGCAGGACATAGTAATAACCCCTTATCC
>JALSOU010000212.1 GCA_026986305.1 Thermoplasmata archaeon
AGCTCTGCTCCACATTGTTGCCATTTGAATCCTGCACATGGCCTCCCCAGCTGTGACTGCATATCTTGACCATTGAAAGATTGCCGGTCATCAGAGGATTCCACATTTCATAGAAATTGTTCGGAGGATTGAGATAATCATGGTTTCCACTATTTCCACCATTTCCACCTTCTGGCTTGTCTATATCTCCAAATGAAAGCTTCGCTCCAGGTGCCATACCATCATATGCGCTAGACCCACCAACAGGGTTGTCATATCCAAGTATGGTGCCAGCAACATGGCTTCCGTGGTCTGGGCTGTCGTCTGAGAAGTTGTGATCGTGACCTGTACTGTTATATGTGGCATACATAACTACCTTTCTAAGGTCAGGATTGTAATGGTCGAAAGGATAGTTCGTTAGGTCATATGGATGATTGGGGTCCCTGAACATATCATGGTGAACTCCAACGGCCGTATCTGTCTCTCCGATTATTACGCCTGTACCATATATTCCATGATTCCATACATTAGTATGCGTAGCGTCAGCAGCACCTGCGACAAGATTATCGGGAGCTCCCACGGATGTGGTATCTGTATGTGTGTTCTGAATCTGGCTGTGGGATTTGTCGTTCATAACCCAGTTGTTATGTGCAACCTCTATGAAGGCCACACCGTTTATCTTTGCTAGGGCATGGAGTATTGATGGATATACCACAGCAGTGATCATTCCATAGTTTTTATCCAAAAGAGGAACCTGATCTATGGCTATGGCACCTTTAGGTGTGAGGCTGGTAATCCATCCTGCGTTGTTCTTTGTCATGAGCTTTGTAACCTGCGACACAACATACTTATCATGGCCTGGGAATGCATATATCTTCACCTTTGCGGGGCCGTTTATGTTATCAAGGAACCTAGAAAGCCTAAAAGCAGGCTGGTCTATTACGACTGCAGCAACATGTGGCTGTGCCTTTACCTTTGCAAGGTCTGAATCAGATATCTCAGCTATAAACTGGTCATGCCCAAGAGGGGCTATGAGCTTGGCTCCAGCCATTTCTACATCTGTTTTCATCTTCTTAGTCACTGGCCCATCAAAGGCTATTATATAGTGTCCTCGGCCACTAGCATATCCATTTATAACTAAATCGCTCGGCAGAGCGCTCGCTATGTTCCCTGCATCCACTGAATATCCATCGATATTCAGTATAATCCCTGTCTCATGGCTTATACTGCTGACCCCTGCATTATAATTGCTCTCTGCAGAGGCAAGCGAAATAGGAATAGCCATGAGGATAGCTAGGCCTAAGACTGCGATTAAACGCAGTTTTCTCATTCTCTCTTCCTTCATTTTACAAACCTCCTCGGTGTAAAGCACCTTGGTAAACGAAGTTATACTTACTGATATTTAAAAGTTTCTTTTAGAGGGGCGATTTGTGAAAAGATTTAAATAAAAGCTTTTCCGTAGGGGGTAAAGGAAAGTAGTCTATCACCCTTCACATTCATCATCACTCTCACGGTCAATAAATGCTCACCGTAGAAAACGCAGAGAAAGGGGTTAGACTATTTTCCAAGGAGTGATAAACATGATAGACCCAGGAACTACGAAATACATGATAAAGGCAAAAATCAATGCTGATGGTATTGTAGAAAAACCCGATGTGATAGGCGCCATATTCGGACAGACAGAAGGGCTCTTAGGAGATGAACTGGACCTCAGAGACCTTCAAAAAGGCGCAAGAATAGGGAGAATTGAGGTGGAAGTCCACTCGGAAAATGGGAAGTCTGTAGGAGAAATAATGATTCCCTCCAGTCTAGATCAGGTGGATACCGCCATCTTAGCAGCTGCTCTGGAAACCATTGACAGGATAGGTCCGTGCAAAGCTACTGTGAAAATAGTTGAGATACAGGATGTGAGGAGCGCTAAGAGAGAAAGGATACTTGAAAGAGCTAAGGAGCTTCTGGCCCAGATGCTGGCGGAGTCAAAGGAACTGGGAACAAGCCTGGCGGATGCCATAAGGGAATCTGTTCAGCTGGACGAGATAATTACATACGGCCCAGATAAATGCCCAGCAGGACCGCTGGTAGAAAGCTCTGATGAGATAATAATCGTGGAAGGAAGGTCTGACATACTCAACCTTCTGAAACACGGGATAAAGAACACGATTGCTGTGGAAGGGACAAATGTCCCTGAAACAATAAAGAAGCTGAGCGCTGAGAAAACAACCACTGCATTTGTGGATGGAGATCGAGGAGGAACTCTGATATTGAAAGAGCTGCTTCAGGTGGCAGACATAGACTTCATCGCTAGAGCGCCGCCACATACAGAGGTAGAAGAGCTCACAAAGAAGCAGATAATGAAGGCCCTGAAGAATAAGATCCCAGTAGAGCAGTATCTAGAAATGTACGGAATGGAAAACGGAAAAGGAAAGGAGGAAGCTAAGCACGAAAACAGCAAGAGTAGCCACCAGAAAGAGCAACAAAAAGAGGAGAAGAAAAAGGAAGAGAAGAAGGAGAACCACACCCAGAAATCTCAGAAAAAAGAGGAGAAGAAACCGGAGAAAAAGCTTTCCCCGCAGCAGGAGAAGTTCTATGAGATGCTCAGAGATATGTCTGGAAAAAGGATAGCGAGACTCCTCACAGCCAAAGGAGGAATAATAGCAGAGATTCCTGTGAGAGATCTGGCCAATGTGCTGAGCTCAGAAAAGAAAGCTGTGGCCTCAATAGTCTTTGACGGTGTAGTTACTCAGAGATTGGTTGACATTGCCTCTAAAAAAGGAGTTAAAACCATAGTCGGAACGAAGATGGGCGATGTAACGAAGATGCCTAAGAGCATAACCATCTGGACCAGAAAGGACTTTGAATAAACCTAAATACCTGTAAGGATAACGGAGTGCCGGTGATAGAATGCCGTTCAATCTCGATGTTAGTAAGGTTCCATATAGCGTGGAAAGGATTAACAGAGGTACCGAGAGGATAAAGAGAGGCTTCGCTGCCATGCAGAAAGGCGGGGTGATAATGGATGTTACCAATGCGGAGCAGGCAAGAATCGCAGAGGAGGCAGGTGCTGTTGCTGTTATGGCCCTTGAAAGGGTACCTGCAGACATAAGGGCTGCCGGTGGAGTGGCAAGAATGGCTGACCCTGAGAAGATACTGGAGATAATTGATGCTGTGACCATACCTGTTATGGCAAAGGCAAGGATAGGGCACTTTGTTGAAGCGCAGATACTTCAGGAGATAGGGGTGGATATGATAGATGAGTCGGAGGTTCTAACGCCTGCAGACCCATTCTATCACATAGATAAAGAGCAGTTCACCGTACCCTTTGTATGTGGTGCCAGAAATCTTGGAGAAGCACTTAGGAGGATATTTGAAGGAGCTGCCATGATAAGAACCAAAGGAGAAGCTGGCACAGGAAATGTCATAGAGGCCGTTAGGCATCAGAGGATGATTATGAGCGAAATCCACAAGCTGAAAGCCATGGATGATGAGGAGTTATTTGCGGTTTCCAGGGAGATTCAGGCTCCTTTTGAGCTGGTTAGGGAGGTTGCAGAGCTTCAGAGGTTGCCTGTGGTCAATTTCGCAGCAGGTGGAATAGCTACGCCGGCAGATGCAGCCCTCATGATGCAGCTGGGAAGCGATGGGGTTTTCGTAGGATCAGGGATATTCAAGTCTCAGAACCCTGAGAAAATGGCAAGGGCGATAGTGGAAGCTGTGCACAATTATGATGACCCCTCGGTCCTCGCAGAGGTTTCAAAAGGTCTCGGAGAACCCATGAAAGGTGTGGAGATTTCAAAGCTGGAAACTAAATTGCAGGAAAGAGGATGGTAAAAAACCTTTATATTTAATTTTTTAGATAGTTTTTAGATAGAGAGTTTCCGATCTAGAAAAATATTTATTCTACACTCTGATTTTACTGGTATGAAAGCGATAATCTGGAGCGAAAGCAAAAAAGCGGCTCTGTGGCTTTTGGTTATGATCCTCTCCATTTTCGGTATTTTTGGATTTGCTTTATCTCCCCTTGGTAAAGGGGTTAAGACAATTACATCTTTTCTTATGGGTCTCATCACCTTCATTTCTGCAAATGCTTATAAATATTATGGAATGGAAAGAAAGGTGGTTTTCGACGATGAAGAAGGAACCTTCACATTGGACAGAGGTGAGATTTATATGATTTCAAGACTTTTCTTTTATTTGCACATACCTCTTGCCTCAGATATAAGCGATATCTCTGGATGGTTTTCAGAAAAAACAGGAAAAAGAAAGATAAAATACTCAGATATAAAGTATGTGAAAATAACAAAAGAAGATGGGCGAGATGTCATCATAATTGGATATAAAGGAATATGGGATAGCACAGCAAAATTGAGAATATATGGAAAAGAAACAGGAAAAGAAAGATTGAAAGAGATAGCGAAAGAGTTCAAAAAGAGGGCAAAAGGTGAAAATTATGAATATACATTTGAAGACGAAATCGGCATAATAGAGAATATTATAGATTTGAATGCGCTGAGCGGCAGTGAAAAACCATTCGAAATAAAATGAGCGGGCCAGGAGGGATTCGAACCCTCGGCCGAGCGGTTAAGAGCCGCTCGCTCTACCTAGCTGAGCTACTGGCCCATTCCTCAGACTTTTACGGGTAAATCGATATAGCATATATTCTTTACGATTGACTTTCTCTCTTGATTCTGTGGAGCATTAGATTTTTCAATAAAAATCTGTAGAAAATCTTATATATGTCTCCTATGATATGCTCTTGGTGATATCATGGAACAGACACCTCAATATAATGAAAATGGTAACACATATCCGCAGTCACCACCTCAATCCCAGCAACCAAATCCGCAACAACCATACAACCCACCATATTTAAGGCAGTATTCAGCACCTCCCGGACCAAGTGCATTTGAAAGCATAGTCAGGTCCAGCACTTTCCACACTCTCATATTTCTGGGGATGCTCTTCATATTCATAGGCCTGCTGACGCTTTCCATAATTCCTGAGCTCTCTTATGACGCCCATAAACATGCAGTCGCTGTAGGCTACATCATGGCAAATCTCGGAATGTTTATACTAGCTACCTTCATATTGCTGGCATCAGTAATAAGAAAAGAAATGGACAAGTATGTAAGAGTGGCGCTGATAATACTAAGTGCTATACTGATATTCCTCTGGCTGACAGCGCTCAATCTTGGACCTATGATGGGATGAAAAATATAAAACCCTTTATCTTTTTATTATCACAAAATCAATAAATACATGTAAACGGTTTTATTTCTATGCACAGCGATGAACTTGAAGATATAATCTACGATAGGAAATCTGGATCCACACACATAGCTATGAAGACATGTGACTTTGTAGAAAAGGTTTATTTGAACATTGAAAAAGACAAGGTAAATGCCATGCTTGACAAAATCTTGAAAGCACACAGGCCTATGGCAATACTTCACACCTGCATAAGGGAATTTTTTGAAGGAAAAGAACCGAGTGATATAAGAAAGGATATGAAGAAGAGGCTGGAACTGACTATAAAGAGAGCTAGGGAATGCCTTCAGAGCGCCGAAATTAAAAAAGTTATGACGCTAAGTTCAAGTTCTGCCGTGGAAATGGCTCTGTCTTCGTTTTCAGGAACCATATATGTGATGGAAAGCAGACCGATGATGGAGGGGAGGGCCATGGCTGAAAGGCTCTATCAAAAAGGCAGAGAAGTTTATGTCGTTTCAGATGCCTATGGGATTTCAATGGCTGCGAGAGCTGAGGTGGATGCTGTTTTAGTCGGAGCGGATAGTATTTACAGAGATTCTCTAATAAACAAAGTTGGGAGCTATGGATTATATCTGGCTGCTGAGAAATCTGGAATAAAATTCATCGCCTTGCTCACTACGGACAAGATTTTCCCTGAGGATGTGGATCTTTCTGATGAGGAAATAGCACAGTTTCACGACCCTTCTGAGATTTCTGAGAATGTGGGTGCTATCAACCCATATTTTGAGAGAGTTCCCATAAAGGACCATATGATAATAATAACCGAAAATGGAATGGATTGGAGAAAAGTGTTTAATCCCCTATGAGTATGCGGTAGCATGACTGAACTCCTGTATATGGAAAGCGCAGATGCATGCTACATAAAGGACTTTGAGGCGAAGGTGGTAAAGGCGGGTGAAGACTGGGTGATTTTGGATAGGACTGCTTTTTATCCAGAAGGGGGAGGTCAGCCCACAGACACTGGAAAGCTCGTCTGGGAAGGAGGGAGCTCCAAAGTTATCAGGGTATCAAAAAGAGGTGGTGTAAAGCATTACCTTGAAGGCCCAGTTCCTCCAGAAGGCAGCGAAGTCCATGGAATAGTTGATTGGGAAAGGAGATACGGGCATATGAAAGCCCACACTTCCCAGCACATAATATCTGCGGTGGTTTGGGACAGGTGGAAGGCAAAAACTGTGGGAAATCAGCTCTATGAAAACAGGGCACGCATAGACTTTCACCCACTAAAACTCACAGAAGAGGATGTGAAATGGATAGAAGAGGAATGCAACAGGAGAATTTCTCAGGGAATTGATGTGAAGATCTACGAGCTCAGCAGGGAAGAGGCGGAAGAAAGAGCAGGTGTGGAAAGATGCAACATGGACCTTTTGCCGAAGTCAATAAAGAAACTGAGGATAGTGCAGGTAGGAGATGAGATATGCCCATGTGCAGGAACTCATGTGAAAAACACCGCAGAGATAGGGACTTTGAAGATAGTCAAAAAAGAG
>JALSOU010000213.1 GCA_026986305.1 Thermoplasmata archaeon
CCTAGCAGGGGTGATGGAGGATGAGAACCTGAGGAAGGCCGGAATGATTGCCCTTGCGTACGGATGTTCTGTTGGAAGCATTGGGACACTTCTAGGCGGTGCGAGAAATCCCTATGCTGTGAGCTTCATATCCGAGAATCTGGGCGAAAATATAACCTTCCTTAGATGGACTGAGATGGCTCTGCCCGTTGTTATTCTCATGCTTCCTGTGGTGTGGATCATCCTCATCGTGGCGTTTCCAACAAAAACAGAGAAAATCCCGGTTAAAGAGGAGATTAAAGGTCCTGTGAGTTCGGGAGAGATTAAAGCTGGGGCGGTTCTCATAGCCACGGTAATAGCGCTCTTCCTCTTCGGAAACATAGGCACAGGAGTCATAGCCATACTTGGGGCAACAGCCATGTTCCTCTCCGGTGTGATAGACTGGAAGGATGTTGAGAAGGCCATACCTTGGGGAGTTCTACTTCTTTATGGCGGTGCCATAACCCTTGGAAAGGGTATGCTGGGTACAGGGGCTACTGGATGGATCGCTCAAAGGATAGTGAGCGCTGTTGGAAACAACCCGGATATCCTACTCTTTTCCGTGATAGTGATAACCGTGATATTCACAGAGTTCATGAGCAACACAGCTGCTGTTGCCCTCATGCTTCCCATAGGCCTTGGACTGGCATCTGTGAGCCCATCCCTGAATCCCATAGTGATAAGCATGGCGATAGCCCTTGCAGGAGGTTTTGCCTTCACCCTTCTCATAGGGAATCCGGGAAACATGATAACATACAGCACAGGATATTACAGGCAGAGAGACCTGTTTAAAGTGGGAATAGTGGCTGACATCTCAGGCATACTGATAATATACTTCGTGGCCAGCTTTGTCTGGAAGCTCATGGGGGTCTGGTAATGAGGTGTATGGTACCTGTGACGCAGGAGAAAAAATGCGAAAACTCCATAAAAAGAGCGTCTAAAATATGCGATGAAATCTCCCTTCTGTATATTGTTGATACGGAGATAATAGAGAAGATGAAGAGGGAATCCTCCTATGTGCTGAACTCTGAAACCCTCGCATCTCTGGAAAAAGCCCTGATAGAATCGCAGAAAAAGGAGGCTCAGGTGATTGAGAAAGAGGCGAAGAGCTATGGAAAACCCGTGAGAATACATTTTGAGGTGGGAAACAGGCATGAAATCCTTGAAAGATACGCTGTGAAGCTCAGGGCCGATATGATAATGCTGGATGATATGGAAAGGGCCATGCTTTCCTTCGGAATACCTCTCTGGGTGGATGGAGGAGGTGAGATATCAAAGATTGTGTTCTATGTGCGCTCCGTGAGAAAGATAGGCACTCTGCGGAGGCAGATGGAATTTCTCAGGGAAATATCAGATAGGTTGGGTGCTGAGCTTTACATCTACACGGAAATAAGGGAGGATGGCGTGCTCCGAACCCTGAGGTCCATGTCTGAGCTCACAAAGAAGCTTGAAGGGGATGCGATAGCCATGCAGGGATTCCAGAGGAAAATCGCAAGAAAATGGAAAAACATCATGGTTTTTGGTGATAAAATCCCCCTTCTCCCGAGGTAAAACTTCATATAACAATGGATTTTTCCAATGTCAGATGCTCTTCAAAAGGAAAAAAGAGGAAAAATCACAGGTGCCGATAGTGGATGCGGAGCGCTTTGAGGAGTTTATCTCAGTAAATATGGCTGTGATAGACTGCTACAACGACCACTGCGTTCCGTGCAGGAGGATACATCCCATGATTGAGGAGCTTTCCAGAAAATACGAAGGAAAGGTTAGGTTCGGAAAGCTAAACACGGATTATTCTGTTGAAATCGCCGTGAAATACGGGGTCATGAGCGTGCCCACCATACTGTTCTTCAAAAACGGTGAATTGAAGGGCTCAATGAAAGAGGTTAAATCCATAAAGCATCTTGAAGAGGAAATGTTAAAGGCAATGGAGGCGAAAAAATGAGGGATTATCCGATTAAAAGGGCGTACAAAAAGAGGCTTAAAGAAGGAGCTCTCCGTGAGCTCATGGAAAAGCACTTTGAAAATGTGAAAGAAGACGGAGAGTACATAACTGGGTCCTATGGAGCCATGAAGCTCATAAAGGCCAGATTTGATGGCAATGTCCTGTGGGTTGAGACTGAAACTGACCCATCTGCCAGCGACGACATCGCTCTGGATACTGTGAAGGTCTACAACCGCTTCCTTGAGGAGGCCACAGGATACACAGCTAAGGAGAGGAAGAAGCTCCTTAACAAGCTGGCAAAAGAGGGACAGTGATGAGGATAGCTGTCATCGGGATACAGGGGGATGTCTACGAGCACATAAGGATGACGGAAAAAGCGATGGAAAAGCTTGGAATTCAGGGGGAGGTAATCTGGGCCAGAAGAAGGGAACACCTTGAAGGCGTGGACGGTGTCATAATTCCGGGAGGAGAAAGTACAACCATATCAAAGAGGCTCAAATCTGGGGGCATGTATGAGGTAATCAGAGAGATGGCTGAAGAGGGAAAAGCCATAATGGGTACCTGCGCAGGCTGCGTTCTAATGGCAAAGGAAGGGGACGAGGAGGTGGAGAAAACAGGCACAGAGCTTTTAGGGCTCATGGACATGAGGGTTGAGAGGAACGCCTTCGGAAGGCAGAGGGAGAGCTTTGAGACTGAGCTGGATGTGGAGGGCATAGGGAAAATCAATGCGGTTTTCATAAGAGCCCCTGCGATAATAGAAACATGGGGAGATTGCAGGATGATATCAGAGTTCATGGGTAAAGGCGTGGCTGCAATAGAGGGAAATCTCCTGGCATTATCTTTTCATCCTGAGCTCACAGAGGATACCAGAATACACGAGATGTTCCTGAAAATGGCTGGAAACGATAGGGAAAAGCTTTATCAATAAATGGGATTTACATCCGTGGAATCTCAGGGAAAGGTATCCAAAGAGCTCCTTGAGGAGCAGACGAAACTTCTCAGAACGCACCTTCAGAACGGAGAATATATGAATGCACTCGAAGTTGCGGAGCAGCTCCTTGAAATAGAGGAGAATGAGGCTTACTGGATAACTGTGGGATACATATTCACGCAGATGAGGGAGTATGAGCGCTCCCTAGTGGCCTATCAGAATGTTCTGAGGCTCAATCCGAACAACGACAAGGTCTGGTTCAACATAGGCTACTCATTTTTGGTGCTAGGGGATGTGAGGCAGGCTCTTAAAGCCTTTAACAAAGCAATCGCTCTTGCACCTGATGAGGAATACAGGAAAAAGGCGGAGAAAGGCAGGGAAATCTGCCTCAAACTCCTGAAATCCTAGTACCACTCATCCCTGTCTATCCTCAGAACCTCTCCTATCTTCCTCTCAAAGATTATTCCCTCTCGGATCAGCCTGTCTATCTCCTCAATCAGGTCTTTTTCAGGTATTCCCCTGTCTTTTGCAGCTGCTTTAAGCTTGTCCCAGTAAACATCGTCTCCCTCTGCAACGCTGTCTATGAGCTCCTTTATGTCAAACTCCTCCTTTTTCTCCACATTTTCTTTGGGAGATAGGGCGTAGCGGAGCGCATCGTATATCATATCAAGATAGCGGTTCAGGTTCACATCCCCGTAATGCTCTATGGCCTTTGAAATTCCGGGAGCCAGCCTTTTAGGAATTCCCAGCGATATCAGTGTTTCCTCCGAGTGGTCCTCCATGGCAAGAGCTTCCCTCATGGCATCTATCCTCTCCTTTGTGAACTGCGCAGTCTCAACTATCCACCTGTTTCTAACCTTTTCATCCACCTTTTTAACTATCTCTGGCCTGATGTACTGCCTCATCTGCCCCGGTTCTGGCTCATAGGTATGCACCTTTCCAACAACAGCCACGAAGCTCGGTATCTCTATGTTGAGGAGCTCATACCCAATATCCTGATTGTACTGCCCTGTGGTGAGGTAGAAGTGCCCTGTGGGATCAGCTATTACAGCCCTTACACTCAGATACTCCGCACTCTCTTTTTTATTTGCTTCTACGAGGGTTCCTGCCAGAAATATGCGGTTTACCCTGGCACCGAGGGGGGTTATTACATAGGTCGGGCTCTTGTCCTCAATCGCAGACTCAACAAGGGTTGAAGCCCTGTATTCCTCTGCAAAAAGCCTCCATGCAAGCTCTCTCTTCATCATTTAAACACCCCACTCCTCTATAAGCTCATGGGCCTTTGGACCCGGGTCCTCGTCTATTATCTCCATATCCGTTGTTATAAGGGTGTATCCATTGTCATCTGAGACGACATTTCCTCTGACCCTAACAGGCATGAGAGCCAGTATCTCTGCTATCTGCTTGGCTATAACTCCCTTTTCCATCTTCTTTCTGGCCTCTTTTACGCATTCATCCACATCCTTTCCAAGAATTCTCTCTGTTATGGCCCTGCCAACTATGACATTTATAGCCCCTGTGCCGTCGTCAAGCACAGCTTTTATCCTCAGGTCTGGAACAGGCTCATCTATCTCTCCATGGAGTGAGCATATGCCGTTGTTGAGCACCCTCCGGCATTCCGGGCATCTGAATATCAGCCCGCTTCCCTGCCTTATCTGCAGGATATTGCCTTCAAACATCACATCTGTCATCCCTGACCTGCCTTCAAGCTCCTCAATCCTCATAAGCCTTCCAGCATCCAGCTCCTCAGCAGATGGGAATTCCTCGTCCACCTTCTCTATATCCATGCCCTCATCTATGTTTATCTGTGGCACCCCCTTCCAGGAGCGCACATATGCTCCATCAACTTTTATCACATCTCCCACCTTCAATCCGAAGTCCTTCCATGCTGTAAAAGGCACCTTTGCGGTCTCATCTGCCATTATCCCTGAGTATATGGTTCTGGCTTCTCCGCGTATGTTGATCTCCCTTTCCTCTATGCTGAGAATTCTGGCCATTATTGAAACCCTGTCACCATCGCTTATGTCTGCCAACTTCGCCTCTTCTGTCGGTTTGGGTGAGAACTTTATGTTTATCTCCTCATCCAGCTTTGTAATCACCGTTTTCTTTGATATCCTCAGCTGCGGAACTCCGTTCCATTCCCTGACTATCGCGCCGTTTATCTCCACGCTGTCTCCTTTGGAGTAGTTGTTGAGCTCTTCCACATCCCATGCGCTGAAGGGTATGGTGCCTGTCTCATCTCCCAGTATTCCGTAGTGTCTAACCTTATCTCCTGTTGTAGCTGAGTTTATACTGACTATTCTGGCCGCAACGGTGACAAAGCCATCCTCCGGTCCTATCTCTGCAATCTTCTTTTTGACAGCCATTGCTGTCCTGACCCCGTTCTTCCTCAGTATCCTCATCTCAGCCTCATCTGGCTTTATGTCGTATTGCAGATACCTGAGGAACTCCTCTCTCAGCTTCTTCTCATCCGCTTCTATTCCTTCGTTTTCCAGCGCTCTTTTTATCCTTTCAATGCGGAGCGCAATCTCTTTTTCTTCCATTTTTACACCTCAGACAGCCATAGCTCCTGTTCTTTATATAGATTTAGAGGGGGTGAGTGAAAGTGCTCGGGAAAATGATATATCATTGAAGCCATTTCGCTCCATGAAAATCGCCCACATATCTGACCTGCACTGCGCTCACACATACATGTTCAACGAGGAGGCCATGAAAAGCGGAATCAAAAGGATAAACGAAGAGAATCCAGATTTGGTGATAATAACAGGAGACCTCACGGATTGGGGGATAAAGGAGGATTACGAGTATGCCCTTCAGTTCATAGAGATGATAGAGGCTGAAAAATTAATCGTGCCGGGAAATCACGACGAGCGCACAGACGGATACCGGAAATTTGAGAGATACATAGGAAAGAGGTATTTCGCAAGGGCCATAGACGGCATATTTTTCATGGGACTTGACAGCGCGGACCCTGATGTGGATACCGGCCATATGGGAAGGGAATTGATCGCATGGGCAAAGAAAGAGATGGAAAAAGCGAAGGATATGAGAAAGGTAGTCTTTTTTCACCACCACCTGCTTCCGATACCCCATACAGGAAGGGAAAGGAACATATTGACAGATGCTCCTGATGTCATAGAGTTCATCATGGACTCAGAGGTATCCCTTGTTCTCGGAGGGCACAAGCATGTTCCGTGGGTCTGGAACCTCAACGGACTCATAATATCCCATACGGCATCCTTCTCCTCAAGGCGCTCTCCGGTTGAAAACTCCTACAACCTTATAGAAATAGGGGATGAATCATTAAAAATTGAGAGGGTTTACAATGTGAGTGGAAAAAGGGAGAAAATACTCTGAGTTCCAGAGTTATATCCTCCTCCCCCTTTTGACCCACCTTATCAGCTTTTTATAGCTCTCTGAGAGGAGCGCTCCCCATTCCTGAGAACTGCCACCTGCTGAAACCCTGCCTTGCTTCATGGATTTTATCACATCGTATTCGCTTTTCACATCATCCGGAAAAACAGTGTATGCCCTTCCAATATCATCGGTTCTGTGAGCGTCGCTCCCACCAGTCACAGGCAGTCCAAGGCTTTTAGCCAGTTTCTCAGCCTTTCTGTTTATATACGGCGGAGACCATGAGTTAATCGCCTCTATGCCGTCAAAATTTATGTGCCTGACAACATTACCACCAACTCCATTGCTCACCCTGAAAGGATGGGCAGCCACAGCCACTCCGCCTGCCTGTTTTATCTCCTTTACCGTCTCATCTGCACTCATTCCCTTTTCTATCTTATGAGATATACCGTAGGCAAGTATGTGCCCTTCCTTTGAAC
>JALSOU010000214.1 GCA_026986305.1 Thermoplasmata archaeon
GTCTTCTCTGGAGACCACATGCATGTTGAGCTCATGATCATTCATAGAACCGGTTTCTTCCAATATTCTGTCTATGAGGGAGCGCTCCTCTTCACCTATTTCCACATCCTTCCTTTCCTTGAGCCGAAATATGCCTTTTTTACCTTCCGGAGTTTCAACAATCACCTTTTCAACATCACCCATCTCTTCCAGAGCTGCGGGAAATTCCTCTATGTAAAACGCAGATGGATAGAATACATAGTGGAGCGCTGTCCTTTTCTTCCCATGCTTTTTCGCCCATTCTAGGTCAAATAGAAGGAGCGTTCTGCTGAGCCTGAATGTGCTCATCTCCTTTTTGCCGAGCAAGTACCTAATGATGTCCTGTGTGTGCTTCACAACACACCGAAAAACATGGAAAATTTAAAGCTTATCCAAAAGGAAAAAGGGAATGGGTTTACTGTCTTCCCTCTATAAGGGCATCCACAACGCTGGGATCCGCAAGGGTAGATGTGTCACCGAATGCGCTCTTATCTGTTACTCCCGCTGCTATTTTTCTGAGAATTCTGCGCATTATCTTTCCGCTTCTGGTCTTAGGCAGCCCTTCTGTGAACTGTATCTTATCCGGAGTGGCTATTGGCCCTATTTCCTTCCTGACATGCTGTATTAGCTCCTTTCTCAGATCATCGCTTGGCTCATATCCCTTTTTAAGGATCACATAAGCGTATATTCCCTGTCCCTTGATGTCGTGCGGGAATCCGACCACTGCAGCCTCAGCCACAGCAGGATGAGCAACGAGAGCGCTCTCTATCTCAGCGGTGCCTAGTCTGTGGCCTGAGACATTTATCACATCGTCTATCCTTCCGGTTATCCAGTAGTATCCGTCCTTATCCCTGCGGGCACCGTCTCCTGTGAAGTAATATCCAGGATACATTGAGAAGTAGGTCTCTATGAACCTCTTGTGGTTCCTGTAAACCGTTCTGGCCATTCCGGGCCAAGGTCTCTTCATAACCAGAGCGCCTTCAACATCATTTCCCTCAAGCTCATTTCCCTTGTCGTCCATTATAGCTGGCTCAACACCGAAGAACGGGAAGGTGGCTGATCCGGGTTTAAGCGGTGTGGCTCCCGGAAGCGGTGTTATCAGAATTCCGCCTGTTTCTGTCTGCCACCATGTATCCACTATTGGGCAGCGCTCCTTACCAACCACCCTGTAGTACCAGAGCCACGCCTCAGGATTTATTGGCTCTCCGACGCTTCCCAGCACCCTGAGGGATGAGAGGTCGTGCTTCTTAACCCACTCATCGCCTTCCTTCATCAGCGCTCTTATGGCTGTGGGTGCGGTGTAGAATATCGTAACCTTGTACTTATCCACTATCTCCCAGAACCTATCTGGCTGCGGATAGCTTGGGATTCCCTCAAACATTATCGTGGTAGCACCATTTGCAAGAGGCCCGTAGACTATGTATGTATGTCCAGTCACCCAGCCTATATCCGCGGTGCACCAGTATATATCATCGTCATGGACATCAAATATGTATTTATGGGTCATAGCAGCGTACACCATATATCCGCCTGTTGTGTGCAAGACACCCTTCGGTTTTCCTGTTGAACCGGATGTATATAGTATGAACAGCGGGTCCTCTGCATCCATCTCCTCATAAGGGGCATCAGGGCTCTCATTCTCCACTATCTCGTGGTACCAAACATCCCTGCCTTCCTTCATATCCACATCCATACCTGTGCGCTTAACCACAACCACCTTTTCCAAAAAGTTAAGACCTTCAACAGCCTTGTCAGCATTGGCTTTCAGAGGTATCTTTTTCTTTCCCCTGAATGAGCCGTCTGAGGTTATGAGGACCTTTGCCTCAGCATCAACAATCCTATCCCTCAGAGCTTCGGCGCTGAATCCTCCGAAAACTACGGAATGTATCGCACCGATTCTTGCGCATGCTAAAAGAGATATGGCGAGCTCAGGAATCATCGGGAGATATATGGAAACCCTGTCTCCTTTCTTAACACCGAGCTTTCTGAGAGCGTTGGCCAGCTTTCCTACTTCTTCATAGAGTTCCCTGTATGTGAATTTCCTTTCCTCCCCCGGCTCGTTTCCTACCCATATGAGGGCAGTCTTATCAGCTTTATCTTTAAGGTGCCTGTCCAGACAGTTATACGCTGCGTTTGTCTTTCCACCTATGAACCACTGTATCTTTCCCTCTTTGAAGTCGTAATCCAGAACCTTATCCCATTTCTTGAACCAGTCTATTATCTCTGCCTGTTCAGCCCAGAACCCTTCAGGGTCTTTCAGGGAGCGATCGTACATCTCTCTGTACTCATCCATGCTCTTTATGTAGGCCTTTTCCTTTATTCTCTCCGGCGGGTTGAATATTAGCTCTTCTTCGGACATCTTTAATCCTCCTTTTGCTTTTGTCGATTTTTCCCTTTTATGTCAAGGGGATAAACTGGAGAAAATGGCGCTCTATATAACAGTTTTTAATTGACTTCCTCGTCTTTATGTAAAAAGAAATTCGTCAATAAAAGATATCCGATATATTTTTGTAAAAAACCGGGATAGGTTTTTATATCAATAGAATGAGTTCTCTCTGTGAATATGTATGAGGAGCTTTACAGAATAGCGGAAGACGAGATTCCAGAGCTTGGAGGGTATATTCTCGACACTCAGCTTAGCAACCTTGCAATTCCAAAATCTAGCATAAGCGAGGAGAACATACCTGAGATAACCAGAGCCATAACAGAGGCCGCCATGATGTTCGGGGAGAAAAAGGCGAGAAAGATAAGGAGAAGGATAATGAAGGAGGTGCTTTCAAGAGGGGAGATGATTAAAGCCCAGAAAGATGAGATTTCAAGGATGAACACCCTGAGGGAGATGGGGGAGAGCGCTCTCCTTACAGGTGAGTTCAAAGAGGCGCTTAAGGACTTCGAAGAAGCTAGAAAAATAGCGATTAAAAACGGATTTAAGAACGAAATCGCACTTATAGATGTAAAAATCGCAAAAGTCCTAGCAAGGATGAAAGAAAGAGATGCTGCCTTAAACATACTTAAAGAGGCTGAAAAGATATCGAAAGAGACACATACCATGCACACTCTGGCGGAAACATATTACTCTTACGGCTCAGTTTACTGGTGGTATGGAGACTATGAAAGAGCATCGAAATATTTTAGCAAAACCCTTGAGTTAGCCAGAAAGCTGGAGGATGACAGGCTTTTAGGATATGCATATATGGGCCTTGCCAACTCATACAGCGAGATGGGCGACATCAATATGGATATTGAGTACTCTGAAAAGGCGATTCTGCATTTCAAAAGAGCAGGACTTGAACACGAACTTGCGAAGATGTACATCAACATAGGGGTGCCGTATGAGGAGCGCGGAGATTTCCAGAAGGCGGAGAGCTATTACCTCAAAGGCCTTGAAAAAGCCAGAGAAACCGGATATCTGCTCATGGAGGCGTGGGCGTTATCGAATCTTTCCGGCCTTTACAACAAACCAAAGGATGCGGAGACTGCAGAGGCCTATGCGAGGAGCGCTCTTGAGATATTCCAGATGCTTGGAGATAGGCTTGGAGAATCCATAGTCCAGTTGAATCTAGGAAAGATTTACAGGCTCATGGGTAAACTGGATAAAGCAAAAGAGGAGTTTGAAAAGGCCATCAAAATCAAGGAAAAAGTCGATACAGATTTCGGTATAGCCGATGCATATCAGAGCTACGGAAAATTCCTGAAAGATATCGATGATGAAAGATGGGGAGAATATCTGAAAAAAGCGATTGAGATATACAGAAAGATAGGAAACTCAAAAAGAGAGAGTGAATGCACCGAAATCTTAGGAAGGCACAATGGTTCTCAATCTTCTTAGGGCTCTCATCCTCTCTTTGTCACCGATTCTAGCCATGCTCAGGGCATCTTCCATGAATCGGGTGGCCTCATCCATGGCTCTTTTATTTACCGGATGGGGCACCCCATCCTTTCCACCCACTGTGAATGAGTATTTCACAGGGTCTTTCCAAGATGGCTCCTCTCCGTATATCAGCTCCGACACAAGAGCTAAGGCTCTCACTGTTGCAGGCCCGATTCCTTTTACCTTTATCAGCTCATCGTAATTCTCAGGCTGGAACTCATACGCAGCCCTGAGAGCGTCCCAGTTTATCCTTCTGGGCATATTTAGCGTTTTTACCTTATTTACAGGCCTATCGAAGTTGAAAAGGGTCCTTTGAGGAGATATGCTCTCAATATCCCTTTTAAGGTGCTCTATCCCGTCTTTTACGAGGTCTATGGATATTTTCCTAGCATCCCTGCTCTTCTCAGCACTCATATCCAGCGCTCTCCCAACATCTATGCCTGCAATGCCATCTCTCGGACTCTCGGAGAAGCTCTTTATTCCATGGCTTAGCCAGTGATATCTCCTCGCATATCCCTTTTCTTCCCACATCCCCTGCTGTATAACGGCCCATGATCCGTCTTCATCAAAAACGATGGTGTGGTGGTATATCTCATGCATATCCTGTACAACCGCGCTGTCAACCTTTGCGGTCATCCTGCTGCTTTCTATGAGGTATTCTATCAATTCATCACCCAGTCCAAGGGTTTTTCCGTATGTTCTCAGATCATAGGGTGTGTTTCTTGAAGTCCTTCCTTTTCCTCCTGCAACCTTTATTCCAATGTCTCTATTGTTAAGAGCCTCCTTGAGAGCCCCCATACTCACAGTTGTCGTTCCTGAGGAATGCCAGTCAAAACCTATTGCGCATGAGAAGGACTGAAACCAGTAAGGGTCTGAAAGCCTCTTTAAAAGCTCTTTTTTGCCGTATTCCTCAACTATGACCTCAGATATCGCTCCGCTCATTTTCACCATTCGTTTGAATAGCCACGGCGGTGCTTTTCCTCCGTGGAGTGGCAGGTTTGCAGTTCCTGTGTGCACATAAATAGGTGGAAAAAAGAGTATTTAAAGGTTTAAAGGGGTTGGGTGAAAGTGCACTTTCACTCACCTCCCATTATTGCTTAAATAGTGGAAGCATATGGCTGTCTGTGGACATAGAAGAGCAGATATCCGGAATTGTGGAACAAATCTCCAATGCTGAGAGGAAAACATGGCTCTGGGATGAAGAAATAGATCTGGATAATGTGGAATTCAGAGAATTTGAGCCTGTTGAAGCTGGAAGGGTGGCTGCTGTTGATGGGAGTTCAGGAATAGCCGAGCCTTTCGCAGGATTGTATCTCGGAGTTGTGAGGGCAGGATATGTCCTCTATTCAGGAAAAAGGGAAAAGAAAGAGATTTCCCCACTGGAGATATTTCAGATAGGGTTCCACAACTCAAAGGAGATTTATGCTGAGAAATACTCGGAGATTTTCGGTGAAAAACCCCCAGAAATGTCCGAAACTGAGCCGAAGTACATGGTTCAGAGGATAAGGACCCTTGAAGAGTACAAATATGCGTTTAAAGCGCTCCGAGACCTTGGGGAAGGGGATATACTGCTGATAGACGGTGCCCTGCGCGGAGACCGACATACCCCGGACATAGCTATAAAGATGCTCTCAGAGATGGCTCAGGACAAAGGGGTTTCAGTGGTGGGGATAAGCAAGAACTCCGGACTTCTCTCCTCAGGCATGCCGCTCATACCTATGATGGACTATGAGGCGGAGAAAAAAGGGCTAGGAAGGTGGTATGCCAGAATAAGCGGGAGAATTTCAGGAGGAAAGGAGGAGATATATGTTGTTAGGTATGATAAGCTTGGAGAGAGCGCTTTCAGAACGGACATAATAAGTCTGGAGAGCGCAAAGACTGTTTTCGGGAAGATTTCTGGATACTGCCAAGATATAGCCTATCTCGGATACCCCTATCCTCTGGCAGATGTTCATAATGAGGTCATAATAAGGTCAGGGACTGTTGAGGACATATCCTTAAAATTCTGGTTTGAAACCGTGAAAAAAGGGCTTAATGTCGTGGAAAATTTTCACAGAAAGCTTGACAGAGGTGTGTAGATGAGAGGCATAGTTGTGAATGGAGAGGTAAGCGAGCTTGTTCTGAGGGTACCTTATGACAGGGATGTGCAGTTAGGCGAAATGCTGGTTATGGAAGACGAGGTGTTTAAGGAAAGAAAATACCTTCTCAGAGTCACAAACATACAGTACGGATATGAGGCTGCAGAAGGGGATTGGGCTGAGAGAGCCGCAGGGTCTATAATACTCATGGACGGAAAGGAAGAGTACAAAATGTATCACAGGGAGAGGAGGCTTTACAAGTATGTTAGCTGTGCTCCGATGCTGGTTATTGAGGGAAGCGAGGTGAGGGGTGTGAAAACCCTTCCGTCCCATTTCTCAAATGCCAGAGAACCTGTGGCTGAGGACTATGAGCCCATAAAGGACAGGCTGGGAGATATCTATGTTGGAAGGCTCAGAAGCGGGGAAAGAACACTGGAAGTTGAGGCGGGCATAGATGGGAAAAGCTTCCCCTACCATATCGGCATATTCGCCACTACGGGTATGGGAAAGAGCAATCTCATGAGGGTTCTAGCGGCATCCACCATGAAAAACGGAAGATATGCCATGCTGATCTTTGACCCGCACGGCGAGTACTACCACGGGCCTGAGAAGGAGAAAAAGGGGCTAAAACACCTGAATTCCAGCAGATTGAAGGTTTATACCTCGCGGGATGAAAAAGGCTTAGCGAGGCTGAAAATCTCATACACAGAGATATAC
>JALSOU010000215.1 GCA_026986305.1 Thermoplasmata archaeon
GTGGATGGAACCCGAGCACCCAACAGATAAGGATCACATAGCGCTCTATTGCAGGGCTCCGGGTGCTTACGATGTAAGATTTACCCTCTGCGACGATGACACCGGAATGTGCTATATACTGATGAATGAAACAAAGACCGATTCCCAGACATGGAAGATAGACCTATATGGAACCCTGAAAGCTGGAACGAGAGCGCATTATGAGGTGACCGTTGTATATCAGAATGAAAGCACGGGAAATGAGAGTGAGAAAGTTCTGGGTCCATATCACTTCGTTGTTGAAAGTGGTGAAAGAAGCACTCCATCTCTCGGTTTAATATCTGTAATTTCAGCCATATCCATATCATCTGTCTTATGGAGGATGAGGAGAATTGATTAAGAGAGCCTTGCCTGTGTTTCTGGTATTTATCCTTCTGTTGGGCGGAGCGCAGGCCATAAGCAAGGCACCTGATTTTGAGATAAGGGATGTCAACAGTGGGAAGGCGTATAGACTCTCGGATTTCCATGGAAAAGTCGTACTTATAGACTTCATGAGCATAGATTGCGAGGGTTGCAAAAAGGTGGAGAACTCCCTTCGAGAGATATGGGGAGATTACAACTCTTCTGCCATTTTCATAACAGTTGATATAGGGCCGACAGATACGGAAGAAGAGCTCAAAGAAAGGGAGATACCGTGGATATCAGGATTGAACTCAAGTCTTAGTCTTATCACCGGATACAGGGTGTCTTCTACCCCAAAAATAGTGATAATAGACCAAGATGGCTACATAGTCATGGAGAAAAGCGAGGTTATGGGCGCTCCCCAGCTCAGGGAGGCACTTGACAGAGCCATCTCTGGCAATGCTGAAAGGGTTGATATTCAGGAGATGAGCATATACATGCTGGCTGTTTTTGCAGGCATCGCCTCTTTCTTTTCCCCATGCTCATTTCCAATGCTTCCCGGCTATATTGCGTATTATTTCGGAATTGAAAAAAAAGGAAGCAGTCTCAAAAAAGCTGTTGTAGGTGGAGGCTCTGCGGCTTTGGGGATAATTGCAGTTTACATGGTTGTCGGAGCCTTCCTCATATATTCCGCATCATTAATAGCGCCATTCATACCTATGCTCGGTGTAGTTGTCGGATCTCTGCTCATAATATTCGGGGTTCTTATGTTCACACCTTTGCAGTATGATGCCCTTCTGAGGCCTTTCAGACCCCTTTCTGAGGCATTGAAGAAAAAAGAGGGTGATAGGGGGTTCAAGGCAAAGCTCTTCGGATACGGCCTCGCTTATGGGGGAGCAGCGACAGGTTGCACAGCACCTGTTTTTTTGGCTGTGATAGTCGGTGCCATGACAACCTCTCTTTTCACAGGCATAGTTGCGCTTTCCCTTTATTCAGCCATTGCGGGAGCTCTTATGGTTTTGATCACAGTCACAATGGCCGCATTTGAGAGCAGGGCGATAGACATCCTCAAAAAACACACAGAGACAATAAAAATAGTGAGCGCTCTCGTTTTAATTGCAGTTGGTATTTATCTCATAGCTTATCACCTCTGACTATCTCACATCTGTTGCAAAAAATCTTTAAAATGCAGGATGTTGCAGAGGCATGTTGGAATCAAAGGTCATTGAGGCTTTCCCTGAAATAAAAGAGATAAAGGATGAGGAACTGAGAAAAAAGGTCGTAAAGACATGGGTTATGGCCATGGAAAGAGGGGGGTGGAATGAGCTTAAAGGCATTCCCTACACCCTTGTTATTGAGACAAAAAGAGAGTTCGTAGAGCACACCCGCATGGTCACAAAGACAGCTATGGGCGCTGCGAAAGCAAGGGGGGACCTGAACATGGATTATGTCATCGCTGCTGCATTGCTCCACGATGTCGGAAAGCTCCTTGAATTCACAGTAAAAGACGGTAAAGTGGTAAAGAGCGATTACGGAAAGATGATAAGGCACCCTGTTTCAGGCGCCATACTCGCAGCAGAGGCGGGGCTTCCGGATGAGATAGTGCATGCCATAGTGGCTCATTCAAAGGAAGGTGATGCCGTAAAAAGGACCCCTCTTGCAGTTCTGATACACCACTGCGACTTCATAGACTTTGAGATAGACAAGGCGAGAATGTGAAGTGCTCATCCTGCGGAAGGGATGCGGTAATATACATAGCATACAGCGGAAGATACCTCTGTGAAAGGCATTTCTTCGAGTTTTTGGAGCGTAGGGTTAGGCAGGAGTTCAAGAGGCAAGGGAATATTCCGAGGGGTTCAAAGATTGCTGTGGCTGTTTCAGGAGGTAAGGATAGCGTTACAGCCATGCACCTGACATATGAGATAATGGAGCCGAGGGGTGTGGAGGTGGAAGCGATAAGCGTTGATGAGGGGACGCCGGGATACAGGGATAAGGCCATAGAAAAGGCGCTGATGAACTCAAAGGAGATCGGAATAAAGCACCACATCGTCAGATTCAGGGATGCTTTTGGCATAACCACAAGAGAAATAGCCATGATGGTCAGGGATAAAAGCCCTTGCTCGTACTGCGGAGTGCTTAGAAGATGGCTGCTTAACAGAACCGCCAAAGAGATAGGTGCGGATTTTATAGTTACTGGTCTTACGCTTGACGACACCGCCCAATCCATACTCATGAACTTCACGAAAGGAGATGTGGAAAGGCTGGCTAGATTGGGGCCGCACACAAAGGTTCAGGAAGGCCTTGTTCCTAGGTTGCAACCCCTGAGATTGATTCCAGAGAGGGAAACATACCTATATGCCAGTTTGAAAGGCTATCCTTTCCACGAATCCAGATGCCCTCATGCAGGAGAGGCTCTCAGGAATGAGTATAGGGCAATAATAAATGACCTAGAAGACAGACATCCGGGAACAAGGCATGCGATAGTCAACAGCTACGATGCTATAAAACCTCTTTTGGAGGAAAGGTTCAGGCCTGCGAAACTCAATCGCTGTGAGAGGTGTGGAGAACCAACTCCCGGAAGGATATGTATGGCATGCCGAATGCTGGATGAGTTAAAAAGAAGGAGAAGCGGAGAAAATTAATATAGTTTTAGCGGATTGATGGGTGAATGGATAAAAGAGCTGAAGGGCTGCTGCTTGAAGGCGATGCGCTTTTCGAAGAGGGGCGCTATGAGGATGCTGTTGACAGATACATGAAGGCGATAGAGATAGACCCATCAATGGAGATAGCTCACAACAATGCAGGCGTTGCCCTAGAGGCTATGGGAAGGTATGAAGAAGCCATAAAAGAGTATGAAAAGGCCATAAAAATAAAGCCAAGATATGAAATCGCATGGTTTAACATGGGAAATTCCCTCTTCTCACTAGGGAGGAAGAAAGAGGCTATGGAAGCCTATGAAAGGGCCATAGAGATAAACCCAGATTATCTGGATGCCCATGTTGCAAAGTGCAATCTCCTGCTCAGCATGGGAAGGAAGTGGATGGCCATAAGGTACTGTGAAAAGATAGTCAAAGGTCACGAGAGCCCGGATTATCTTCTGGCAAAGGCCTATGTGCTTGAAGAGGCAGGGAAATACGAGGATGCCCTAGAAACCTTGGATAAAGCCCTATCTTTTGGCCCTTCTGCTGAGATATACAATGCCAAGGGAAATGTTCTGACCCTTATGGAAAGATATGAAGAGGCCATAGAGAACTACAACATGGCACTGGAAATAGAGCCGGATAATGAGGAGTACTGGAACAATAAGGGCTATGCGTTTTTTATGATAGGTCTCTATGATGAGGCTATAGAGTGCTACGACCGGGCAATAGAGCTAAACCCAAGGTATAAACCTGCGTGGTACAACAAAGGATACACCCTTCATACACTGGGAAGGCTGGAAGAAGCTGTGCAATGTTACAGGGTTGCTGTGAAGTATGATGACAGAGATGAGGTTCTCTGGAATAACCTCGGAAATGCCCTGTATAATCTGGGGAGGTATGAGGAGAGCATACCGTACTTCGTGAAGTCCATAGAGGTTAATCCAGAGTATGAGATAGCGTGGAACAACATAGGCAATGCCCTGGACAGAATGGGTAGGCATGAGGAGTCCATAGAGTACCACGAAAAGGCACTTCAAATAAACAAGAAATTCGATTACGCCCTGTATGCCAAAGGATATGCGCTTGCAAGGGCAGGTAACCCTGAGGAAGGGCTTGACTGGATAGAGCGCTCCCTCACACTTAATCCAGATTACGACCACGCATGGTTTGCGAAGGGGCATGTCCTTGAGATGCTTGGGGAGTTGCAGGATGCTGTGGAGGCCCTGAAAAAGGCCATAGAGCTGAATCCATATTATCCTGAGGCGTGGATTAAGCTCGGCGAGATATACGCGCAGTTGGGAAGGGATGACTGGAAGGAGATGTGCGAGGTAAAAGCTCTTGAATCCTACAGGAAAATACTGATGAACGACCCCATGGATTTCCAGAGCAGGAACGATGAGATTGAGCTACTTATGAGGCTTGGAAAGTACGATGAAGCTGTGGATAGGGCAGAGGAGTGGGCATTCATAAGGTCCGGCGACATCAGGCCTTGGGAATACATGGTAAGGGCGTTAATAGAGCTTGGAGAAGCGAAAGAGGCCATGAAGGCTGTGAAGAGAGCGGAGGAAAGGGGAATAAAGCTGTCAAAGGAGACAGTGGCTGAGGCATATATGTTGAGGGAAGAATGGAGCAAAGCTCTGGATACTCTTGAAGGACTTGAAACGGAAAAATCAAGGATTTTAAGGGGAAAATGCCTTTATGAACTTGGGAGGCTCCATGAAGCACTGGACGAAATAGAGGGGGTTGAAAAGAGTCAGGAGGTCTGGATGCTCAGAGGCAGAATACTTGAGGAAATGAGGAGATTTCAGGAGGCTCTGGTGGCTTATGAAAATGCAAAGGCATACGGTGAGAGCTCATCAATATGGCTTGGAATCGCAAGGTGCAGGAAGGCCCTTGGAAACACAAAGAAGGCCATGGAAGCCGCTGAGATCGCTCTCGGAACAAATCCTTATGACGGTGAGGTCTGGCACTTCATAAAATCGCTCAAATCTGCCACGGAAAAAGGGGAAAAAGCATCTCCGTGATGAGCATAGCGTGTTCATGGATTATATCTTTCCTTGAAAGCACCCTGAATGACTTTTTTGCAATCTCCGTGAGGTCTTTGCCCAGATTCGCATCAGGAATTGTTCTTTTTAGATAGGAGAGCGCATCTCTATCCTCTCTTGGAATCTGCACGACCCACCTTCCCATTTCTATCCTCTTATGGATGTTTTTCCATTTTTTTAGGAAATTTTCCGAATTAGGGTGCCAGACAGGTGGTCCGTAGTGCTTCTTAACAGATGGAAGCGTGTGCACTTCCAGCTCATAGATGAAGGTTATCTTGTCATCATAAGCCTTGTATGTGGAGCTTAAAACAGTGAATCCAGCATCATTCAACCTCTGTGCCACGGTTCTTTTCGCCTTTTTTATCTGTGGAAAAAGCACATCATGAACCAGATCAGGGCGGTCTATTTCAAAGCCTATTATCTCTGTGCCTTTCCGCTCAATTTCGGCTCTTATTTCTTCATATGATGCCGCCTCCCTTTTCTTTGGGAAAAAGAACCTCTCATCCGCTTTGGACAGATATTCGTGGGCTGCGTATATGAATAGGGCGAAGGAATCAACTGAGAGGGCTGATGCCACATTCCTCTTCGGGTCAACAGGGTCTATGAATATAAGGGAGTCGTCAAACCTATTTCCTTTATCCTCTTCAAGGCTAAGCCTTGTTCCCCTTTTCCATCTCTGGGAAGCCCTGAGGACATCCATAAATGAGCCGTAGTAGATTATCAGCAGCTCTGTGAGATATCCTGAAAAGCCTTCAATCTCCGCCTCAGCACCGTAAACCCCTATGCCTTTCATGAACCTCTTTAAAAGGCGCACCTCGTCCTTCTGCTCCTCGCTGATGTGGGATTTAATGTACTCAGTATGGAAAGGAGTGCGGTCCACAGCGCTCATCTTTTTGCTTCCATCTTCAATGCGGTAGCACGGAACGATATCCACTTCAAAACCCCTGTAAACTCCGTGGATATAGGGGTGCTCGGCATAGTTCTCCCTCCCATCTGGAATTATCGCTCTTCCTATTTCAATGCCCAGCCTTTCCATCTCTTCTCTCGGGGTTTCAGGTGGAAATCTTATGAAGATGTCTATGTCAGGATTTTTAAGGAAGGTTCCCTTCGCAACCGATCCCACTATTATCGGCTCCGCATCTATTCCCATCTCAGATATTATGGAAAGGGAGCGCTCCACGAGATCCTCTGCAACATCCATAATCTCCTTTTCTTCCTCAGGAGTGGGCTTTATTCTTTTCAGGATTTCTTCTTCCAGAGACACGGTGCGGGATAAGGGAGCAATATTAAAAGTATAGTCCATCATCCTTTTATATCATCCCGTAATTCCCATACACATGACAGAACAGGCGGAGTTTTACCAGAGGAGGCCAACAGCCCTTGATATTATAGAGCACAACAAACCACTGCAGGAACACTGGATAAGGAGGTTCATAGCCGCTCTCATAGATGTTGTGATAGTGTTTGTGCTGGCAACAATCATAGGAATAATTCTAGCCATAGGTCTGGGACCTTTTTCAATAATCTTCAATGCGATATTGGCACTTTTCTG
>JALSOU010000216.1 GCA_026986305.1 Thermoplasmata archaeon
CATGGAGAAAGGCATGCTTGATAAAAGGGATGTTGAAGAGAGAGTGGATGAAAGGGTGAGAGAGATTGAGGAGAGGATAGTTAGAGAATTCCCCGGTGCAGGAAACATAAGCGAAAGCCAGAAAATCCTCAAAAAATCTGCTGTTATTCTGATAAACGCAAGCGTAACAGCCCCTGTTGAGAACTTTGAGAGCGCAGCGTTTCTGAGATGGTACAGCTCCCAGAAAATATACCTCAGGCTCGCTGGAATGGAAGGATTCACCATAAACTACACGGTTATAGTTCCAGAAGGAATGAAGGTGATGGGCATAGAGCACAGCGGAGTGCCTGTGTTTTACAGAAACTATCAGGGAAGGGAGGGTTTTATGGCTACTATAAGCTCTCCGGGCGACCATCGCATAGGAGTTTCCGTGGGTTTCGTCATAGACCTATCCCCTCTAATCCCACTTTTCATAGCTCTGGGAATTTCCTTTGTTCTCTGGATTCTGGTGAGAAAATACATACCTGAGAGGAGGAGAAAGCATGGATAGAAAAGCCCTTATAAAGGAGGCTTTTCCCGCTCTTCTCATACTGGGAGTTGTGGAGGCTATCGGAGGCATATTCCTCTCAGGTGCAGGCACAGATAAGGTCCCCGGGCTTTTGGCGGTTGTTCCAGCCCTTATAAGCCTTAGAGGAAACATAAGCGGCTCTTTCGCATCCAGGCTGGGAAGTCTGGCTCATCTGGGTATATTTGATCCCAAGCACCCTTTTTCAAGCTCAAAGGATGGTATAAAGGCTGCGATAATAATGAGCATATCCTTTTCAGTCTTCGCATCTGTACTCGGATCCCTTATAACTCTCATGAGCGGAAGCAGTCCTGACTGGATAGGAGTCGTGGTCGTGGTTGTTCTGACATCCATCGTTTCCAGCACGATACTCAGCTCTCTGGCCGTACTCTCTGTCTCATTTTCATTCAAGCACAGCATAGACCCGGATAATGTTGTTGTCCCCCTGCTATCCACTGTTGGAGACATACTCAGCATAATGATAATGGCAGCATTCGTCTGGCTCTGGGTGATGCTCACATGAGATACGATGACTGGAAGAGCATAGTGAGAGAGAGCGCTCCCCTTATCGCCCTTATGATGCTGATAGAGATAAGTGGGGGAGGAGTATTGGAAAGCATGAGTGAGGTTTTCTATGCCATTCCTGCTCTTCTGGCACTTGTTCCGCTAATAAATGCGGTTGGAGGGAACACAGCCAGCATAATAGGTTCCAGACTGGCATCAGGTCTGCATCTGGGTATGATAGAGCCGAGTTTCAGGGATAAAGAGGTTCTGGACAACATGTTCACCGTTGGAATGCTGGGAATGATTGCAAAGCTGATAACCGCAAGCCTTCTGTTTGCAATGCTGCCCTTGCTTGGAATAGCGGTCAATATATCCTTCTGGAAATGGCTTCTCATAACATTTATTGCAACTGTAATCGTGATGAGTGTAGTTATTCCTGCAGCAGTCATAACATCCATAATCGCTTTCAGAAAAGGTAAAAGCCCTGATGATTTCACCATACCTGTGGTAAGCACGGTCGGTGATATCTCGGGCATAATCGCCATAGTACTGGCAATAAAGATGGTGGTTCCATGAAGTTGTGGAAAAAGAAGGAGTTTGAGGAAGTGGAATACGAGCCGAAGACCGTGAGAGAGATACTTACGGAGATGAAGGACACCTCGGAGCTCATAGTTGATCTGGCATACGCAGCGCTCCTCTTCAACAGCAGGGAAATAGCTGAGGAAGTGAGGCTCCTTGAGGTTCAGATGGATGAGCTGAAGTATCAGTTACAGATGACAGTTATGCTGGCGGCGAGGGGGCCTGAGGATGCTGAGAAGCTTGCAGCGGTTCTGCAGGTTGCCAATGCCACGGAACACATATCAAACGCTGCGGGAGATATTGTAGCGCTGCTGAAGATTCCGGTGAAAAAGCGCCCGTTCCTCTCAAGCCTTCTTAGAGAGAGCGATGAGTTGATATCCTTCATAAAGGTGCCTGAGGAAAGGGCAGGGAAGATAGAGGAGCTTTATGAAAAAGTATCACCGGGATTGAGAGTTCTGGCAGTGAAAAGAAAGAAGCGCTGGATATACGACCCTGAGGACGATTTCAGGATAAGAGGAGGAGACGCTCTGGTGGTAAGTGGGGCAGAGAGCGCCATACAGGAGCTTAAAGAGTACATGGGGGTGAAGAATTGAAGGAGATAGAGGAAAAGTTCCTGGAGCTAAAGGAAAAGGCGGAGCTGATGCTCGATCTGGCATACTCATCTTTGCTTTACGATAACAGGGTTATAGCCAGAGAGGTGTATAAACTTGAGGACGATGTGGATAGAGAGCATGAAGAGCTTCAGAGACTAGCGATAGAGAATGTGATTGATGACAGGGATGTTGAAAAAGCGCTACTATATGTTCGTCTAGGCGCGGCTTTGGAGATAATTGCCGATTCTGCCAGAGAGATAGCTGATGTAACCCTTAGGGATATGGACATGCACCCTGTATTCCAGAAAAGCCTGAGGGATTCTGATACTGTAATAACCTCAGCCATAGTGAGACCTGATTCCCCATATGTGGGAAAGAAGCTGAGGGAGATAGACCTTCCCGGAGAATTCGGAGCTTGGATAATAGCAATAAAGCGGAACGGTGTGTGGAAATATGGGCCTGATGGCGATGATAAAATAGAATCAGGGGATTTCATAATCGCCAGATGCCCTAAAGAGACTGAGGACAAACTCATCGAGATGCTCGGAAAGAAGATAGACTGGGAAACATATGAAGAGTGATATCTGCATACAGATGCATATTGAAAGCATAAATATGCTATCTCTGAAAGGGTAAAGAGAAAGTATTAAATATCAAATGGAGTTAAGGTATAATCATGTTCTCCCCTCCCACCCCTTTTTTTCTGAATTGAAGTTGAAGGGAAGACTATATAAGGTTAATGCTCATATGTAACAATCATGACATGGAACGGTCCCCTCCATAAGGTTGCGCCTTTCAAATATGAAATACCCAAGGATTATACAGGCATAAATGGAAACCTAAAGATGAACGCCCCTGCCTATATCTACGCTTCTGAAACAATGATTGAGCAGATAAAGAAGGATAATGCACCTGAACAGCTGGCAAATGTGTCCACTCTGAAAGGACTAGTGGGGTCGGCAATGGCTATGCCAGACATACACTGGGGCTATGGGTTTCCAATAGGTGGTGTGGCAGCCTTTGATGCCGAGGATGGCATAGTCTCCCCCGGAGGAGTGGGCTATGATATAAACTGCGGAGTAAGGGTTTTGAGGACGGATTTCACCTATGATGAGATAAAAAACAGGATTAAGGATCTGGTGGATGAGATATTCATTAATGTTCCATCGGGAGTTGGATCTGAGGGGAAGATAAGGTTAAGCAAAAAGGAGATGGACAGGGTCTTTGAGGAAGGTGCGGAATGGGCTGTTGAGAACGGATACGGATGGCATGAGGACCTTGAACACATGGAGGAGAAAGGAAGAATGAAGAATGCAGATGCCTCTCTGGTGAGCCAGAAAGCAAAATCAAGAGGGGCTCCGCAATTGGGGACGCTAGGTGCAGGCAACCATTTCCTTGAGATACAGCGGGTTGAGGAGATATATGAGCCTGAGATAGCGAAATCCTTCGGAATAACGGAAAAGAATCAGATAACAGTTATGATTCATACAGGTTCCAGAGGGGCTGGGCACCAGATCGCCACAGATTATCTTAGAGTAATGGAGAGCGCCGTTAAAAAATACAATATCTGGCTTCCTGATAAGCAGCTGGCATGCGCTCCAGTGAACTCAAAGGAAGGTCAGGATTATTTCAAAGCCATGGCTGCTGGCGCTAATTTCGCATGGGCGAACAGGCAGATGATAATGCACTGGGTAAGGGAGTCATTCCAGAAGGTCATGAAAATGGACCCGGAGGACATGGGCATGCGCCTGATATACGATGTGGCCCACAATATCGCGAAGCTGGAAGAGCATGAGATAGATGGAAAGAAAAGAAAGGTCTATGTGCATAGAAAAGGAGCTACAAGGTCATTTGCAGCGGGAAGACCTGAGATTCCGAGGGCGTATAGGGATGTTGGTCAGCCCGTGTTGATACCCGGAGACATGGGAACCGCCTCTTATATCCTTGTTGGAACTGAAAAGTCCATGAAAGAGGCCTTTGGGTCCTCATGTCACGGCGCTGGCAGGGTCATGAGCAGACATCAGGCGAAGAGGACATTCAGCGTAAACGGAGTCAAAGGGGAGCTGGAGAGAAAGGGAATATACCTAAGGGCTGCGACAAAGCATGTGATACTTGAAGAGGCTCCTGATGCATACAAGAACATAGACGATGTGGTGAGCGCAGTGAACGGGGCAGGTCTGGCCAAAATGGTCGTGAAACTGAGGCCTCTGGGGGTTGTTAAGGGATGAAAGGACTTAAGGAAGCCGTGGACTATGTTGAGAAAGAGCTCAACGAAAAGGACGCTGTCAGGGAGATAGCTCTTAAGGCATCCAGAGACATACTTAGGCGCTCCAAAGAGGCCATAGCCATGATGCACCGCGGCAATGACCCTATAGAAATACTGAGAAAGCTAAGGGAAGAGCACATGGCACTCATATCCACACTGAAAGAGCATCCTGAGCTGATATATGCTGGATATGTGAGCGACGCATCTCAGGAATTCACTGAGGCCATTATACTGTATACCATATTTTATGAGCATGAGATCCCTTCCAGCAGGGAGCTTAAGGTGGATGCAGGCTCATACGCCATGGGTCTTGCGGATGTCATAGGAGAATTGAGGCGCTCCGCACTTGAGTTTTTAAGGAACGGAGATGTGAATAAAGCGGAGCTAAGGCTCTCACAGATGGAAGAGATATATGAGCAGATAATGAGGCTGGACTATCCATCTGCGATAGTTAACATAAGGCAGAAGCAGGACATAGGAAGAGCCCTGATAGAAAAGACAAGGGGAGAAATCGCCATATCAAAAAGATTGATGGAAGTGGAAAAGAGGTTGTAAAGGGTTTATTCGTAGGCTATCTCTCCGAACTCCTCTTCGTCCAGTCCGTTTCTCTCAGTTTCTTCGCTCACTCTTACAGGAGTTATCTTGTCTATTGCCCATAGAGCGAAGTATGTGAACACAAATGCGTAGATTGCCACAGCAGTCACAGCCACGAACTCTTTTACGAAGAACATGGGATTTCCGAAGAGAAGACCATCTGCTCCACTATGGTTGACAGCCTTTGTTGCGAAGAGCCCTAGAAGGAGTATTCCTATGTATCCTCCCATTCCATGGACTCCCCAAACATCCAGAGCGTCGTCCCAGCCTTTCTTGTTCTTGTACATCACTGCCAAATAGCCCACAAGGGAGGCTACAATGCCTATTATCATGGCAGCCTGAACCGTAACATATCCTGCCGCAGGGGTTATTGTAGCGAGTCCTGCAACGGCTCCTGTGAGGAATCCGAGGGTTTTCGGCTTCTCTTCCCTTATCCTGTCAATTATAAGCCATGTTATCGCCGCGAAGGAAGCTGCTATATCTGTGTTGAGGAAGGCATTCACCGTTACTGAATCAACTCTCAGCTCACTGCCTGCGTTGAAACCATACCAACCGAACCATAGGAGTGCTGTTCCCAGAGCTACGAGAGGTATGCTGTGAGGCCCCTTATGTATGTACTTCCTCTTTCCTATATAAAACACAGCGGCCAGAGCCGCGAATCCTGCGCTCGCGTGGACCACTATACCTCCTGCAAAGTCAAGAACTCCATGTTGCTGGAATATTCCTCCGCCCCAGACCATGTGTGTGATCGGAAAATACACGAACAACAGCCAAGCGGTGAGGAATATCATATATGCCTTGAACCTCACCCTGTCAGCAAAAGCCCCCGTAATCAACGCAGGAGTTATCACGGCGAACATCATCTGGTATGCCACGAAAAGGAACATGGGTATGCTTGAATTAAGCTCTGTTGATGTGGATATGTTGTTCAGAAACAGGTATTTTCCATCCCCGATTATGCCGTAGACATCATTTCCGAAAGCCATGGAAAATCCCACTGTGACCCATAGAATCGTGGTCCAGCCGAGGGAGACGAAGGACTGCATCATTATGGTTAGCACATTCTTCCTTCCTACTAGGCCACCATAGAAAAACGCAAGCCCCGGAGTCATGAGCATGACGAGGCTGGTGGCCACAAGCATGAAACCTGTACTTCCTGGATCCATTATTTCACGACCTTTTTTATGGGCCGAATACTTCAGCCACCATAAATCTTTCGCCGTTATCCGATTCTCTTCACCATCTTCACAGCGCTCTCCACAGCCTCTCTGGCCTTTTCAATGCGCTCCTCAGCCTGCAACCTTGACTGCCCGTGGCCTGAGATTCCAAGGGCTACGGGTTTCCCCGTTTCAACCATTATGTCCTGTATCTTTCTGGCAGCGTTGTGCATTATCACCTCATCGTG
>JALSOU010000217.1 GCA_026986305.1 Thermoplasmata archaeon
GCTTTCGGGGGAGGGAGCTATGTTGAAATAAGGTATGGAGATGTGGCAATAGGAGCTATTTATGGAAACAGCAATTACAACAACCACCTGATAATATACCACAGAGCATTGAACTCTGTAAAAGTTCTGGAAAAAAAGGAGGGTGGAAGGGTTGTGAAAAAGAGTGTTGTCAATGAAGAGACTCTGGTATATGAGGATATATCCAGCATTATAGAGTTCAAGGATGTGAACAACAACTCCAGATTTGATGCTATTGTGGAAAATAACAACAGCTATGTTCTTACCTACTTGGACTATCCAATAGGAGGTGTGGAGATAAAAAAACCTATTTACAGGAACCCAGTTAAACACTTCGGAAAAAACAACGCTTCGGTTGATCTTTTATTCGTGCTTCGCAACCCCATAGAGAATCTCAGATGGAGTGATTTGAAAGGAAAGATGGATGAGATAAAGGGAGAACGGATAGCAAAAAAGATCGCTTTCCGTTTAAACCTCAGCTTAAGCGTATCTGACAGTTCGTCTTCTCTCCCAGTTTATTCCGACTCCGAGCTATGTGGTTTTTCAGAGGAAGATGGAAGGCTGGTAAAAAGCTCAGTTAGGATGTCTATGGAGATAAATGGGTGGAAATATAGGAACAACTATTCAAAGGTTTTTCTGGAAAAAAATTCAGGGTTTTTGAGATTTTATGAAGAGCGGAACACAGGTGAAAGCGCTGACGATTTCTATGTCAACATAAGCACTTCAAATCCGAGATACCTCCATATAGAAGGAAAAAATGTCTCAAAGCCACATGCTGTTTACGGGCACGAGCTCAGATTTTATCTTAGGGGAAAAAGGATAGGGCAGATAAAAGGAGATAAGTTCTATATGCTGAACGGAGAAAATAAGAGCTATTTTGATATACTTACCGATGATTTTGAAGAAAGCCTCTCATTCATGGGTAAGCTCTACAAAGGATTCTCCGTTAGTGAAACAGTAAACTACGGGCACGGAAACATAAGTTATAGTGAGGAATCCGAAATATCTAGTTTTATCGCATCTGGAAACAGATGGGTCGACGCAACACCTTTCTGGGCATCCATAGCTCCTTTTGAGGTCTCAGCCATAATAGTAATAAGCCTTGTATTTGTGGTAAAGCGCTCACACTCCAAGAGATATCCTTAGCATATCCCTCAGTCCTGGACCTAGGCCCAAGATTATCACAGCGAACTTTACCAGATATGCGGCATCATCGTCCAGCCTCTTTCTGTATCTGATGTCAAGGGCATAGATTATCAGAAAAACCACCAGAATCTTCAAAGCTGGAAAGACTGCGGGGCCAAGAGGTGATTGGAGGATTGCGGTGGGTATCACATGCTTTTCAGAATAGGAAAAATAGAGGGAGCGCCATGTTGCGATTCCATCAAGGCTCTGTGAAAACATCATAAGAACATTGCTTTTTTCCCCTAAAACCCTGAGATGCTCGTGTGCCTTTGATATGGGTATCATGGAGAGGGATATGAGAAGCGATAAAGAGATTATAATCAGTATTTCCATGGGGTGCTTCATCCCCTTAATCTGGACTCCTGAGAAGAAGTAATAGCCTATGAATGTGAGGAAAAACATGGAATAAAGGAAGACTGAGGAGTTTCTCTCAAACTCCAATCTCCGTACCATGAAAAAGTGCATGATGGAATAAAGCAGTATTAGGGAAACGAAGAAAATAAGGTCCTCAGGAGCGCTTATGGATGACATGAAGAACCAGAAGAAGCGCACCATAACAGGATACGGTATTATGGATAGTATCATCGCCTCATATTTCTCCCTCCTTTCCAGAAATTCGGAGTAAAAGAGGATGAAAAGACCCAGAGCTCCGAACCATATATATATCAGTGGAGAGATGAAAAGATAGGACACGGGTTCAGATATTATTCCCATATCTTCCAGCACCCGCGCCATTGAACCTGAAATGATGAGAGGAATGAAGGCGAGAATGAGATTGAATGTCAGACTTACCTTGTATCTTTTAAATGCCAGATAGATGAGGTAAAGAGCGATTATAAAGAATATGGCATAGGTTGCCGTGCTTATGGGGTTGTATCCCTCACTTATTCCCTGATAAAACCCGCCTTTCGCATCAGCTACGATTGGGGCCCAGTAATATCTCCAGAGGAATTCCTTCGTTTTTTCCGGAAAGAGAGCGCTCTCCACCAGTATGAAAAAGATGAGAGCATATATTGGATATAACCTCGGATTTTTCAATTTTCTGCGGAGTCTCCTGCACCTTCTTTTAATCCTTCTAAGTGTCCTTTTCAGAGCACGACTCATCAGAGGCAGAGAAGGACTATATAATATAATGTTTCCTATTTGAAAGTTTTATATATGAACAGCATATCACCTATTATGCACCGGTACTGGAGCCTCATGAGGCTCTCTGAAAAAGGCGGAGAGAAGAAGATAAAGGTGTTTTCATACAGCAAGGAGGGGTATGAGGAAAGTGAGCTTGGAAGCATTGATTCTCTCTCAGAATATCTGAATTCAGGAGGGATTGTCTGGATAGATCTGCAGGGAGGCCATGGAAGGGAAGATGTTGAAAGGTTAGGAGAAATCTTCGGACTTCATCCATCTGCTGTGAGGAGCGCTCTCACCTCTGGACAGAGGCCAACCTATGAGGAGTTTGAAGACCATGTGTTCATCATAGCTTCTCAGGTATATGTAAATAAGGGAATGATAATGAGGGAGCAGATATCCATCTTTCTCAGAAAAAACACCCTCATAACCATTCAGGAGAGGCCGGGAGATGTTTTTGAGCCTGTGAGAAGGAAGATAAGGGAGAACACAGGGAAGATAAGGTCCAAAGGCGCTGATTATCTCGCTTACTCCATAATGAGGGAAATTCTGGACCATTATTTTGAGGTCTTAGAGCATCTTGGGATAAGGATAGACAAAATAGAGGAAGGCGTGTTAAAAAGTCCTGACCAGAGAATAATGAGGGAACTCCACGAGATAAGGCGAGAAATACTCTTTTTGAAGCACATGGCATGGCCCATGAGGGGCGTGATAGATGGGATGTACAGGGACGAGAGCGGCAACATAACGAAGGATACAAAAAAATACCTGAGGTCCCTGCAAGACATGTGCCTCCAGATGATAGAGATTTCAGAGACATACAGGGATATGGTGTCAAGCATGACTGACATATATCTCTCAAGTTTGAGCTACAGAAGCAACGAGATAATGAAGATCCTCACAATAATAGCCACCATATTCATCCCTTTAACCTTCATAACCGGGCTTTACGGCATGAACTTCAGAAATATGCCTGAGCTTTACTGGTACTGGGGATATCCCACAGTCCTTGTTGTGATGTTTCTTATAGCTGTTTCCATGCTTCTGTATTTCAGAAAGAAGAGGTGGATATAGATAAGCTTTAAATCTCTGCGCTGATGGGAGGGCGGTGATAAGCTGAAACTGTACATAAAACTCTACTTCAACAGCGAATCAATATCTCCGCTTGAGATAATAAAGTCCATAAAGGAGATGGGATTTGAGCCTGTGGTAGGAGACTACGACTTCACAAAGAACTTCCAGAGCCCTGAGGAGTACGGAGAGATTGTGGAAAAGCTCCATGAGATTCTTAAAGGCACAGGAACCTTCTACCGCCTAAGCACCAGACCGGATTGAGGGAAAACCTTTATCTCTCAGATTTATGGGTCTACGTGAGACTCATAAGAGATGGATACCACCCAGCAGGATACAACATGGCTCTGGACGAGGCACTGCTAATACTCAATAAAGAGCCTGTGTTAAGAACTTATTCTTGGGATCCTTCAGCAGTCAGCATAGGATATTTCCAGTCCATAGAGCAGGAAGTTGATCTGGATGCCGCAAAGAGCATGGGTGTGGATGTTGTCAGGAGGATAACTGGCGGAGGTGCGGTTTTTCACGATAGAGAAGGGGAGGTCACATACAGCATAGTGCTCCCTTCCAATCACTGGGCAGTTAAGGGGAGAGCTCTCCAATCATACAGGGTTCTCTGCGGTGGAATAGTTGAGGCTCTGAGAATTTTGGGAATAGATGCTGAGTTCGCAGGGGTAAATGATGTTTTGGTCAATGGAAAAAAGATATCTGGGAGCGCTCAGACAAGGAAAAAATGGGGTGTTTTACAGCACGGGACCCTTCTTTACGATTTGAAGCCTGATCTGATGTTCTCGCTTCTCAGGGTTCCGAATGAGAAAATAAGGGATAAGATGATAAAAAACATACACGAGAGGGTGACATCACTTAAACACCTTGGAGTAGAAGCGGGAAGGAAGTATGTGGAATCCGCTCTTATAGAGGGATTTTCAAGGGTTCTCCGTGAAAAGATGGAACCATCAACTCCGACTGAGGAAGAGAAAGATCTGGCTGAAAGGCTTATGAGGGAAAAGTATGGCTCAGATAGCTGGAATTTCAGAAGGTAGGTCCGATTACAAGGTAAGAGGAGGAAAGATGATAAGGGTTCATGTCTGGCACAGAGATGGGAAAATAGAGAAGGTGATCTTTGCAGGTGATTTTTTCATGCATCCTGAGGAAAGCATAGAGGACCTTGAAAACGTGCTTGTGGGAGCGGAGCTTGAAGAAAGCGAGGAGATAATAAATGAGTTTTTCAGGGCTGTGGAGCTAATAGGTGCGGGGCCAGAGGACTTCTACCGCGCTTTAAGAATTGCAGTTTTAGGGAAAAAATCCTAGAAAAATCGGTTAAAAAACAAATGGACGATACTTATAAATATAATGAAAGATTTGCTCCTATGATGGCCTCAGGAGGTTCATTATGAGTGACGAAGTAGTGATAGAAAGGATACCCACATATGTGAAGGGACTGGATGAAAAGATGGAAGGCGGTGTGCCAAAAAAGCACATAGTTCTGGTTTGCGGTCATGCTGGTACGATGAAATCATCGCTGACATACAGCATAATCTACAACGCATACAAGGACAAAGGGCTGAAATCCATATATCTGACGCTGGAACAGAGCAAAGAGAGCATTTATACGCACATGGAAAAGCTGGGAATGCCGAAGAAAGGCGTTGACGGAGTTGCTGTGATAGACTTGGCAAAGGTCAGGAAGGATGTGGCCCAAGATAAGACAAAGGCTGAAAAGGTGGACTGGCTAAAATCCATAATAAGCGTTCTGAAGCACTACAAGCAGAGGTTCGGCTGCGATATCCTTGTGCTGGATTCTCTCGCAGCTCTATATGCGCTCACCACATTCAAAAACCCGAGGGCAGAGCTCTTCTACTTCTTTGAGCAGCTCAGGGATCTGGATGTTACCACCTTCCTTATCTCAGAGATACCCACGGACAGGAATGTGTATGGCCTCTATGGAATTGAGGATTTCCTCTCTGATGGAATAATACACCTGAAAGTGGAGCAGACCGATGCAGGCTCAAACCTGTATATCGGCATAGTGAAGATGAGGACCACCAACCACACTAGGAACTTCATGCCTCTGATATTTGAAAACGGAAGGTTTGAAGTGGTGGGGTGATAGCTTGGCCAGAAAAAGGCGCTCCTCCAAGAAAAAGAAGGAGGAAGCGGTTAAGGAAGTGAAGGCTGAGGAAAAAGAGGAAAAGAGCGAAAATAAGGAAGAGGTGGAGATAGAGAAGATCAAGGACGAGGATGCCATAGAGAAAGAGGACGAATACGCCATAGCCATACTCGGATGGGCCACAGCTGGATACAACACAGATAAGCTGGAAGAACTGATGAAAGAAGGGGATAAGAAGAAGTTTGAAAGGGAGTTCAAAAAGGTCAAGAGAGCCATAAGCAAGCTTGAGAAGATAAAGAAAGAGATAGAGGAGCTGAACATCGCAGGCGTGGAAAAAGAGGTAGATGATCTCCTTAATCTTCTCAATGATCCCTATAAGGTTAAAGAGGCTGAGAAACAGCTGGAAAAGATAAAGAAGCTGGTGAAGGCCAAGGACTTTGAGGTTGAGCTGGACTCCATGATGGTAGTGGAGGAGCTGAAACCAAAGATACTGGAGATAAAAGAGAAGCTGAAGGATTTGAAGAATCTGGATAAGGTGGAAGAAGATATAAAAGACCTCAGAAGGGAGTTCAAGGAGAGTTATTTCGTCGCAGAGTTCGTAGATATGATAGAGGAAAAGCCAAGGGCGGTTAAGAAGATAAAGGTGACAGAGGAGGTGCAGAAGAGCGCCCACCCAATGGAAATCCTAGACCTATTTGTTTTTGCAAACACAGGGAAGTTCCTTGGACACAAGACCGCCAGAAAGGGAAAGATAGACAAAAAAGCCATAGTGGAGAGGCTCAACATGGCAAGGGACTTCGTGAAGGACTCAAGGTTTTCCCCCGGTGTGCTGATAAAGGTTCCAAAAGGC
>JALSOU010000218.1 GCA_026986305.1 Thermoplasmata archaeon
TATCCTTATTCCTTCTAAATTTACAAAAGGAGAAGAAACAAGCAATTCCTTTTTTGTACTCCCTATCACTTCAATAAATTCGTTTTTCCATGGTGAAACTATCAATTTATAATCCATATTCATTTCTCCTGAACTGCTATAATCTGAGGGCTTTTAAATTTTCCTATCTTCGTTCTGGTGATATGAATACTGTCCACATATTTTCCAACAATATGTCACCCCAACATGACATAAACTTAAAGAATATGTTATGCGCACATGACATAAACTTTAAATATCTCTGCAATATATGAATTCTCATGAAGCTTGAAGAGCACAACTTTCACTGGAGAAAGGGCTATTTTTACGGCTACGAGAGAAAGAGAGAGATATATAGTGAGCTGTGGAAATCACTTGAAAAAAGGCGCATAACCGTTATAACAGGAACAAGAAGGGTGGGAAAAACCACAATTATGAGGCAGATGATAGATGAACTGATAAAACAGGGCACTGAGAGATACAGCATACTCTATTTCTCATTCGACGAAGAACAGCCCTCTTTAAGGGAGATTGTAAAGGAGTATGAGGTAAGGCTGGGAAACGAGATTCTGGAATCCAAAGAAAAATACTACATATTCCTCGATGAGATTCAGAAGTTGAAAGGCTGGCAGGAGCAGATAAAGTATTTCTATGATTCATATGAGAACATAAAGTTCATAGTTTCCGGCTCCGCATCCCTTTTCATAAGGCAGGGGGTGAGGGAGAGTCTGGCAGGCAGAGTAAAGGAATTCCATATGGGCCCGCTCAGTTTCAGGGAATACCTGATGTTTACAGATAAGGAGTATATGCTTAAAAAACCTGAGATGTTCCGGTCAAATCTGGAGAGCGAGTTTAACAGATATCTGAAAAGGCAGTACATAGAGATTCTCAACGAAGATGATGAGGAGATAAGGGATTATGTGAAAAGCATAATAGAAAAGGTTGTGTTCATAGACATTCCACATATTTTCAGCGTGGAAAACCCCCATCTTCTGATGAAAATAGTGGAGATGCTAGCCTCTGAACCCGGCATGCTTATGGATTACAGCAAAATGGCTAGGTCCGTAGGAAACGGAGAAAGCGTGAGCAGGGTCAGGATATCTAGATATGTGCATCATCTTCAGGATGCATATCTCATTAAGCTGGGATACAATTACTCAAAGAGCTCAGTGGTCAGCGAGAGGAAGCTGAAAAAAGCATACCTGTCTAATAGCTCCCTGTCCATGATTGCCAAAAGGGAGCCTGATATGGGTAAACTTGCAGAGCAGTGCTTTTTCACCACAAAGGATGTGAATTTTTTCTGGAGAACTCCCCAGAAAGATGAGGTAGATATGGTCATGGAAACAGAAGAAGGAGTCATTCCCATTGAAGTGAAATATCAGGGAAGCATAGGTAAAGCTGATTTAAAGGGTCTGATGAAGTTTATGAGGAAATATGGGGTTAAAAAAGGCATTCTGATATCTAAAAACCTCAGAGACACTATAGAAACACCCTATGGCACAATAGAGATAGTTCCTGCATGGCTCTTTGCCCTCGGCGATTTCGTCACAACCTTTATTTGATACCCTTTTAATCTGGTTATGACAGATATGCCTGAAAAGAAGGTGATTGCCTGAGAGCGCTCCTCCTCGGCTGTGGAACAGTCGGGAGAATTCTGGCAGAGGCCATGGATAGCATGGATGAAATCGAGCTTTTATATGTTTACGATGTTATCAGGGAGAGCGCGGAGCGCATGGAAAAGGACTTCAAAAAGGCTGAAATGGTGCAATCCCCTGAAAAAGCCCTGGATAATGTGGAGCTTGTTATAGAGGCTGCATCACAGCAGGCTGTTAAGGAATATGGCCCAATGGTGCTTGAAAAGGGAATAGATTTCATGATAATGAGCGTTGGAGCCCTTGGAGACGATTCCCTCAGAGAAAGGCTATTTTCCCTAGCGAAGGAGAAAAGGGCGAGGATATACATACCCTCAGGAGCCGTAGGCGGTGTTGACCTGATAAGCTCAGCATCCTCAGCATCCATAGAATATGTTGAGCTGGAAACTGTGAAACCCCCTTCGGGACTAAAAGGTGCGGATTATGTGCTTGAAAATGGCATAGATCTTTCAAAAATAAGGGAAAAGACCGTAATATTTGAGGGGAGCGCAAGAGAAGCAGTTAAAGCATTTCCAAGGAATGTCAATGTCTCGGCAACGCTATCAATTGCAGGGATAGGCTTCGATAAAACCAGAGTTAAGGTTGTTGTGGACCCCAAAGCAAAGAGAAATGTGCATATAATCCGAGTAAAAGGTGATTTCGGGAGTGCCGAGTTCCATATAGAGAATCTCCCATCCCCTATGAATCCCAGAACGAGTTATCTGGCGGCCCTGTCCGCTGTCTCCACTCTAAGAAAAATATGCAATTGTATATTCATATAAGCTCCTATCGAAGTTAATTTTAAATACCATACTATCTAGTGTGATGTGACTTTCACAGGTGAGATGATGAAAGGAGATAAGAAAACTATAAGCCTTTTATTGGCTTTGATTATGGTAGCATCCACCATATCGGCTTTTGCCATAGGGATATCAGGCACGGAGAACATCCAGACTGGAAATAAGGCTCCGGTCTTCCTCTCTGACGGAGTTATCTACTATACAAGCAACGGTGAGACAAAAGAGATTCCTTGGACCCATGGCGACATAATCTCCGGAATAAAGTACATTCAGGACGGAGATAACATATACTTGCTATATCAGACATACAACACCAGATGGGGCGAGCTGAAATACATGGAGTACAGGAACGGAGTTTGGACAAAACCGATGATCGCAGGCCACGACTACGGAGATATGGTGAGAAGCGGGGGAAAGACATACATAATCTCATCGGACCTTGAAAAGGTATTCCTATCCATTACAGACGGAAAGAGCATGGATATGAAGGAGATAGGAGAAGGAAGGATTGTTGCAACCAGCCTTGGAGTTATCAGTGGATATGTGGTTCCTTTCTGGGCAGACATACATGGAAATGTCTTTTCAACCAGTGAGGAAATCGGGTTCAAATATGTAGATAAAATATATCACACTGACAACTCGATATACAAGCTTTCCTTTAACGCCGGAGCTCTGGACATAACAGAAAGAAAGGGAAGCTCTGTAATAGATACTGAGCTCACAAGAGATTCCAGCGGTTGGACCGTTGAGAATAAAGAGAGAAAAGACACAGCTACGAGGAGCGCTGGAGAAGATGGAACTAAGACGATAGATGATGAGTTCTATCAGAGGCAGAATGAGACTGGAAAATGGTTGATGATAATATATCTCAACGGAGACAACAACCTTGGAGACAATGGTGGGCTTCAGGGCGGAGAGTACGATGTTGGAGATCTGAATGAGATAGAAAGCTCCTACGATGATTCAAATGTTGGAGTATTTGATATAGTGGTTCTGTGGGACCATAAGGGAAGCGATGATCCCAACACCCATGTTCTATGGATAAGACATGACAACACAGGAAAAGAGACCACAGACTCCACAGACACTGTTAAGTCCCCAAAGATCGACTCACACTATCCGCTCTTGGCAAATGACAACGACCATGAGCTTTACCTAAGCAATTACAATGTTTTTGTAGACTTCGTAGAATGGGCTGTTGCAAACTTCCCTGCCGAGCATTATTTCGTTGACATGTGGGACCATGGTGGTGGATATGATGGAGTCATCTGGGATGACGATGCAGGTGGCGACAGCTGGCCCCATGACCACATAACAATTGAAGACATGCACAACGCCACACTTCAACTTTATAACGACCTTTATACGACACTTGGACACACTATGGATATAATAGGATATGATACTTGCCTGACCAACCATGGAGGAATACAGTACCACAACAAGATAATGTTCGACTATGTTGGGGCTTCAGAGCATACAGAAGGCGGTTATGGATGGTCCTACGACACAGTCCTTCAAGAGATGAACGCTAATCATGGAAACATAACGGCAGACAAACAGGCATACAATCTAGCCTATCATGTGAATGATGATGGTGGAATAGTCACATACGCTGTTATCAATACAACACTCTGGGATTACAAGTGGATGCCCGCCTACAACGCCCTAGCACAGGCGATGAAACACAAAGCAGGCACTGAGAACAAGGGAATAACGGATGCTTTCAGCAATTCTGCGGCCGCAGATGGCTCTTACTGGAAAACAGCCCATGATTACTGGGACATGATTAACAACCACATAATAGGCGATGGAGAGATAAGCGATTCTGACATACTCTATTGGGCACATAGATGCGTGGAGAACATGACCCGCAACTCAGATTCATACTCTCCGGGAAAGATGATAGTTTACTCACAGGATACAGATACGAGCGGAAAGAAGCTTATGATGGCTGATGAGACAGATAAGAGCGCCATAAACAACCGCAGGAACAATGCATGGATATTCAGGGAAAATCAGTGGGATGAGATGATAAATCAGGTTGATGCGAAGGCAGATATCAACAATGTTGAGCCGACAGTTACTCTGGATTCTCCACATGATGGCGATGTGATTGCGAAATCTGTTGGATCGATAACAATAAATGGGACAGCATCCGATTCCGATGGAAGTGTGCAAAAAGTCCAGTTAAAGATAGATAGGGGATATTGGTTTGATGTGAGCGGCACCGACTCGTGGTCATACACTTGGAACATAAGCGATGTCCCCGTTGGCTGGCATCACATAATGGTTCGCTCCTATGATGGAACTGATTTCTCAACAGAATGGCCGGGAATTGATATAAAGATAATACCCAACAGCCCACCTGAGATAAATTCAATATATCCAAAAGGCGGAGAGATAGTCTCCGGAAATGTAAGCATAAAGTGGAATGCCACAGACCCAGATGATGACCCGCTTACCATAGACCTGTATTATTCAAGAGACGGTGGAGCAACATGGAATACCATAGCCACCAATGAAAGCAACGACGGAGAATATGTATGGGATACCAGTGGGCTGGAAGATGGTGTGGACTACATGATAAAGGTGGTTGCCACAGATACAGTTCCTCAATCCGATATGGCGGTTTCAGGCTTCTTCTCAATAGACAACATAAAGGACGACCAATGGTATCTGCAGGTTCAGAGCGACTCTGGATATCAAAATCTCAGCATGGAGCCTGTGGAAGAAATGCCCTATGAAATCTACTCAAACATAAGCAGCGCCGGAGACTTCGTAATAGGTTCATGGATGGCCCACTCATTCTCAAACGATGTGACCATAGATGGCAACTGGACCTTCAACATATGGGGAAAGGTTAGCGATACCACAGCCACTGCAGGCCACCTTTATGCCAAGATATACGCCTATGATGGAAGCTCAAAGAGGCTCCTAGATACGGTTTCAGAATCTTCTGAGGATGTCTCATCCTATGGAAACTACCACCTCTTCTCATGGACAGATAATCTAAAAGGAGATGTGAACGCCGGAGAAAGCATAATAGTTGAACTCATACTCAATGCTACAAAGGGTTCATCAAGCAGCTCATCGGATGAATATGCCAATGATGAGAGTACTACATATGGAAGTCAAAGCGGCTCTTACACAGATACCGAGCAGAGCGATGACAGCTATGAAGAACTCTCTGAGATATCAGGAGGAACTGGAATATCCATACTCTCAGAGAACTTTGACTCAGGCAGCCTTCCTGATGGGTGGACAATAGACAATGAAGGTTCAGGAGGAGGCTGGGAAATAACGAGCGGAAGCTCATCCAGCGGTGACTGGGCATACGACGATTCAGACGCTGCTGGAAGCAGCGCAACCCAGGACGATTACCTCATATCCCCAATAATCGACTGCAGCTCATACACCACTGTAACCCTCCAGTTCTACCATGATTACAGACATTACAACGAAAACTCAAATGAGGGTGGTTTCGTAGATGTGAGCAATGATGGTGGACAGACATGGACTAATGTGTACCACATATATGATACGGATGTACAGGAAACAAAGACTATAGATATAACAGATATAGCTGCAGGCCATTCTCAGGTTCAGATAAGATGGCATTACATAGCCAGCTATGATTATCACTGGGGAATAGACGATGTAAGCATAACAGGAAACAGACCTAGTATGCTGGAACACACATGGAACTTTGATGTTGGAGAAGGCGGAACAGATCTCACATTCTTCGTTGAAGCTTATCACGACTCAAACAACGAAGGCGATGACTTTGCTTTCTACTATTCTACAGATGGAAGCAACTACACCCATATGCTA
>JALSOU010000219.1 GCA_026986305.1 Thermoplasmata archaeon
CTGCGCTCATGGCCGCGCGAATAACCCGAAAAAAAGAGATACTCGTGCCGAAGGCTATGCTCTGGGAGAAGCGCTCCGTTTTGGAGAACTATGTCCACGGACCCGGACTGAAAATAAGGGAAATACCCTATGAGAAAGAGGGCGGAAAGATTGATGTGGGAGCGCTGAAAGAAAGCATAGGTGACGATACAGCCGCTGTTTACATAGAAAACCCGAATTTCTTCGGCATATTTGAGGACAGGGTGGACGAGATAAAGGAGATTGCTGAAAACACCATGCTGATAGTGGGCGTAAACCCGATATCTCTTGGAGCGATAAGGCCTCCGGGCGATTACGGTGCAGACATAGTTATAGGTGAGGGGCAGGGAATGGGTATGGCCCCTAACTTCGGCGGCCCCCTTCTTGGAATATTCGCAACCCGCAAAAAGTATGTGAGGCAGATGCCCGGCAGGGTTATAGGGCTCACGGAGGATGCTGATGGAAGAAGGGCCTTCACAATGACATTGCAGACAAGGGAGCAGCACATAAGGAGGGCTAGGGCTACGAGCAATATATGCTCAAACGAGGCTCTCTGCGCTCTCGCTTCCGCAATATACCTGTCTCTTTTGGGAAGGAAAGGGCTGGAAAAGGTGGCCAAGATAAACATGAAAAGGGCTAAGGAGCTAGCTCACAGGGTAGAGAAGATAAAAGGCTTTGAAATCCCGTTCAAAGGGGAGTTTTTCAATGAATTCGTCGTTAGGTATCCTGTGGAGTTTGAGAAAATACATGAGTCCCTGCTCAGCTCAGGCATACATGGTGGATTATCGCTCAAAGAGCATTTTCCGGAGCTGAGAGAGAGCGCTCTCTACTGCATAACCGAAACGACGCCTGAGTGGGGAGTTGAAAAATTAATAGAAGTATTGAAGGGATTTCAAGCTCCCTGAATAGTGACGCTCTCTATTATTATCGGCACTGTAGGAACATCGCTGAGCTGTGTCTGTCCCTGGGGATATTTCGCTGTTTCACTGTGTGTGGGTATGTTGGCCATGCTCTTCACAAGGTCCCATCCAGATATCACCTTTCCAAAGACGCAGTATCCCGGGTTGTTTGCGCTGTAATCCAGATTTGTGTTGTCTTTCAGGTTGAAGTAGAACTGGCTGGTGGCGCTGTTTGGATCGTTGGTTCTCGCCATGGCTATGGTCATTTCAAGATTGCTCAGCCCATTGCTTGCCTCATTCTTTATCGGCGGGTAAAGCGGCTCTTTGTATGTGAGAATACCATCAGAACCATAGTAGAATCCACCTCCCTGCGCCACGAAACCGGGAATAACCCTGTGAAACACTGTTCCATTGTAGAAACCAGCTTTTGCGTATTTTATGAAGTTGTTCACCGTTATAGGTGCTTTCTCCTTGTAAAGCTCTATCTTTATTGTGCCATCTATGCTCCCATCCTTGCTTTTAACCTTCATTATAGCTATGGGGTTCCCCGAATGGTGAGAATAGCCTCCTTCTCCGGAGTTTCCATTTCCACCATTCCCGTAATCCACATTTCCTGAGGGACCAGAGCTCATGAAAAAAATGGCGGCGGCACCGGCCCCAGCTATGAGTATAATGGATACTATGAACAATGCAGCACCCTTTCCAGAGGGTTTCCCATTTCTCATGTTCTCTTTTCCGGACATGTTCAATCAAAGATGGGAGGGTATTTAATCCTCTCCCTTCTTTTCATCTTCCTTATTTTTTGAGGATTTTTTGCCCTTCCCTGATTTTTCTCCATTTTCCTCTGCTTTATTCTCTTTTCCTTCGGACTCCTCTTTTTCCTTATTTTCTTCCTCTTTGGCCTCTTCCTTCTTCTTTCCCCTGTATTCCTCAATGAAGACTATCTTTTCAGGCTCAAGGAAGTCCCTGAGGTCAGATATTATCAGATACTTCATCTCATGCCATCTGTGGTCGTACTTGCATATATCCGGCAGTTTAAGCTCTATGACATCGCCTAACTTTATCTCAAATTCCTCGGATTTTCCATAATAAGCATCTATTATCCCTTTTACCTTGTCTTCAGGTTCCTCAGCCTTTTTGGTTATTTTGTACTTGTAGAGCAAGGTTTTTCCTGCAAGAGGGTGGTTGAAATCCACTCTCACCCTTGAAGCGCTCACAAATGTGATAACTCCTTTTTTACCGTCAATCTCCACTTCCTTACCTATATCTGGTGTTATGTTCAACCTCATAATCTTCGTTAGAGGTATGAGCTGGACTAGGCTCGGGTCCCTCTTTCCAAAGGCATTCTCAGGGGGAATTTCAAGCTCATATTCCTTTCCTACCTCAGCCTTCATGAGGGCATCTTCCAGAGCTGGGAAAACATTCCCTCTTCCCAGAATTACTGCCTGAGGGCCATATGCTCTGGATGCCTCATATATGCCGTGCTCTCTCGCCAGCTCTTCTTTGGTGGTGTCGTAGAGCTTGTCGTCATCCTTTATCCAGACCTCGTATTCAATGTATATGATGTCGTCCTTTTCCATCGCAATCACCATGAATTGTGGTCGGATTATGGGATTGCTATTAAAGATTTCGGTGAAAACCGCATGAGAAAATGGAAACAAAATGTTATAATAATATATTTCGAATTTCGAAAAGCTTAAATAATACAAAATAAGGATATATCTGACACATGCGCACCCTCACAGTTCAGGAAAAAATAATGCTGCACCTATCTCAATACACCTCTTACAGGGATAAGATAGCTGTGCCTTCGGCTATAACTCAGGAGGGGATTGCAGACGCTGTGGGTGTTAAAAGGCCACACATATCTGTTGACATAAAAAGAATGAAGGAAAAAGGACTTATCGCCGAGTTCAAAGCCCATGCCGGCGGGAGAAAGAAGAGAAAGGCCTATTATCTCACACAAGAAGGGCAGAGAAAGCTGAATGAGATAACTGAGAATCTGAGAAAAAGGAGGGTTAAATTATCTTTGGATGATATGAACAGGGAGCTGGACGGAGAGCAGGCTGCTGATTACCTCGTTAGATCCATGGGTCTGCCGTATGCCACAGCTGTGGAGATAGTGATGGAAGCCCAGACAATAACCGAAGAGCAGATAGATAAAAAGAAGGAGAGGAGAGAAAAGACCGTATATTCATCGCCTTTGCCTGAAGTCCCGGAAATAATAGGGAGAGAGGAGGAGCTGGAGAGAATAGAGCGCTGGTATAAGAGCAAGAGCGTTTGCCTTTCGGTGGTGGGCACCGCTGGAATAGGGAAGAGTGCTCTCGTGGCCTCCTTTGTTTCAAGGCTGAGAAGCCCTGTTTTCTGGCACAGCATACAGGAATGGGAGAGTCTGAACTATCTTCTGATGGATTTGGCCGATTTTCTCACTAAAAATGGAAGACCTGTTTTGAAAGACTATCTCAGCTCTTCAAAGCTTGATTTAGGGAATATAGGGAGGATATTTCAGAACATAGATGAGAGGCAGATATGGGTTTTCGACGACTATCAAAAAGCTCCTGAATCCATGAGGAGTTTCTTCGAGATGCTTCTGCATGCCCTAAAAAGCACACCTGTGAGGGTGATAGTCATAAGCAGGTCCATACCTTCATTCTACTCCAGAGGAGATGTGTCCATAAAGAAGAGCGTTCATGAGCTGTTCATATACGGATTGTCGATGGAGGCTGCTAGAGAGCTTCTTGTCCGCAAAGGCTTATATGTCGGGGAGCCTGTGTTCAGGGAAATCTACGATTTCACAGGTGGACATCCTCTAACTCTGGAGCTCATCGCGCTTTCAGGTCTTAAAAAAGCAGCTGCTAGGGCTTATCTGAGCGAGGAGTTTTACAGAAATCTGAGCCAGAAGGAGAGAAGGATGCTTTCAGAGGTCTCTGTTCACAGAAAACCTGTACTTCCAGAGGCTTTTGTTAAGATAGAGAAGGATGTAGAGACCTTAAAATCCCTTATAAGAAAAGGCGTGGTTTACTATGACACTGAGGAGAGGTATTTCACACACGATATAGTCAAATCCCTGTTTAAGGAGAAAGGGAAGCAGAGAAGAGAGCACATGCTCGCATACAAATATTATGAAATAAAAGATAATATTGATGATAAGATAGAGGCTGTGTACCACATGCTTATGGCAGAGAGCTATGAAAAGGCTGAAAAGATGGCGCTGGAAATCGCGGACGAAGCCATAATAAAGGGGAGGGGAAACGAGCTGCTGAGCGCCCTCAATGCAAAGGAATCGGACCTCCCAGGGATTATGCTGGTGAAAGGAAAGGCCATGCAGGCCACAGGGAGGTTGAAGGAAGCTGAGAGGATTGCAAAGCGTGTGATGAGGAGTTTCAAGGGAGAGGAAAAAATAAGGGCCATGTGCCTTCTTTCTCTGATATATATAACCGAAGGAAGGCTTGAAGAATCGATAAAAGTCCTTGAAAAAGCCATAAAAAAGGCGGAAAAAGATGAGATGAAGGGAGAAATAAGGTACAACCTCGGGACCGCATACATAAGGATGGGAAAGTACAGAAAAGCTGAGAAAGAGCTGGCCGAAGCCATGGAAATATATGGAAAAATTGGGGATTACATAAAAAAAGAGAGGGTGAGGGCTCAGTACGCCTCTGTGCTCGCAGGGGACGGTAAAATAAAAGAGGCCATCAGTGTGCTTAAAAATGCCGCTGAGTTCTTTGAGGAGAGGAGAGATTACAGGGTTCTGGGTACGATTTACAACAACATGGGCATGTATCAGGCCAAGATGGAGATGAGGATAGAATCCATAGAGAGCTTTGAAAAGGCAGCTCTATACGGTGAGCTCACGGGCCATATGCAGCTTCTCGCCTATGCTCTTATGAACAACGCCAACAATTACATGGTTCTTGGCGATGCCACTAAGGCCATGGAGAGCGCTGAAAAAGCCAGAAAAATAATGGAGAAAATGGGAGATATAAGGGGGATCGCGATACTCAAAACAGTGATAGCTGAGATACATGAAATCATGGGAGACGATGCGGAAAAATACTACGAAGATGCGGAAAAATCACTCATGGATCTGGGTCTTAAAAAGCATCTTGGGGAAATGTACATGGAAAGGGGTGACCTGTCCAAAGACGATGAGAAAAAGATGATATTTTACAGGAAAGCAATGGAGATATTCAAGGAAATAGGCTATGAAGGCGGAATAAAGAAGATAGCGGAGAAGAGCGATGGAAAGGTATCCTGATATCAGGGAATGCGATGGTGTTTATCCGCCCAGAGAGGACTCATATCTTCTATACGATTCAATAGAGGTGAAAGGCAGGGAGCGCTTTCTTGAAATAGGCACTGGCACAGGACTCATATCGATAGGTGCCGCACTGCATGGTGCTGAGGTTTATGCCACGGATATAGATGAGAAAGCTCTGAAATGCGCGAAAAAGAACGCTGAGACGAACGGGGTGGAGGTGGAGCTTATAAGGGCTGATATGCTGAGAGGAATAAAAGGGGGTTTTGACATTGTAGCCTTCAATCCACCGTATTTACCAGATTCGGGTAAGGATTATGATCTTAAACAGGCTTTGGAGAGCGGAAAAGATGGGACTGAACACATACTTACATACCTGAATGGGATAGAGCGCGTGCTAAAAGAGGGGGGCAAAGCATATTTCGTAGCGTCGTCCCATACAGGAAGAATTGCATCTATTTCCAGAAATGTCAGAAAAATAGCGGAAAAAAGCCTGTTTTTTGAGAAGCTGTATGTGCTTATGTTTTCGCATAAGAAAGATTTATAAGCATGAAGGCATAAGGGCATGGTGAGGCGCACATATGAAGGATATGGATGGCATCCTGAACAACCTCAAATTGATGGGCGGAGTAAGAAATGTCCTTCTGGTTTCGACGAGCGGAGCTTACATTGGTGGAGAAGCGCCTAAAAATGTGCATCTTGAGACATTCACCACCATGTCAGCCATATTGCTTGGAGCGGCCCATACTGCAACAAAGGAGCTAGGGGATAGGCTGGGACATGTGGAGGTCAACCTTGAAAACTCAAAGATACTCATCCATCCAGCAGGATCAAAGGCGCTGCTCGTCCTCAATGTGGAAAAAAGCGGCAATATCGGGGAGATAATGAAGAGGAGTGCCGAGGTGGGTAGGGAAATAGGAAGGATGCTCTGAGAGATTCTTTATATAAGTATGCTGTTTTTCCTGCGGTGACCCCATGAGATTAGAAGAGATGACATCTGAGGAATTCGGTAACTTCGTGGACGCTTTCACGGTTGTTGTTTTACCCATAGGTGCTGTGGAGGAGCATGGCTGGCATCTTCCCCTGAACACAGAC
>JALSOU010000220.1 GCA_026986305.1 Thermoplasmata archaeon
TTTGTGGAGAGTTATTATTATCGGTTTTTCCTCGTCAAAGGAATCCCTTACAAGCTCAACAAATTTCTCGCTCAGTATCTCCATCCTCCCTATCTCATCTATCACAACTATGTCTATGTTCTCATCTTCAAATGCCCTTATTATGGCAGGAACCCCTATGCGATCTATGGCCTCCACATCCACCCCATAGTTCTCAATCCTATATCTTGAGTCCATATCCACATGTGCCATCACGGCCTTTTCCTTGGTAACCCAGTCCATTATGTAGAAGCCCAGCCTTTTACCGTCCTCTTCAATCTCCTCTGTTACCATGCCTCCTACCTTCAGCCCCTCACCTTCCAGCATCTCTATTACTTTCAGGAGGAGCTTGGTTTTGCCAGCCTTGGGCAGTCCTGTTATTCCGATCTTCAGTACCTTGGGCATTTTACCATCTCGGAGTGCATCGTGATAGTGCTTTTAGTATTTGGGTTTTTTGTTTTTATTTACCATGAATCCTGCGCCCAAATAGGTAATTTTATATATGCTTATTGCAATTCCCTTCCAAATCAGGTGTTAATATGAAGTCGATTGTGGATAAGGTTCTGAAGGAAACAAAGGAGAAGAGCGCTGAGGAACAGGCAGCAGAGATGTTGTCTCCAGATGATGAGGAACTGAGGAAGCTTGTTGAATCCATGCAGGTGAACATAAAGATAGTCGGATGCGGCGGCGGAGGCTCTAACACCATAAACAGGCTTTTCCACGAAGGCATAGTGGGAGCTGACCTCATAGCGCTCAACACGGATGCGAAACACCTACTCACAATAAAGGCTCAGAAGAAGATACTGATAGGAAAAAAGCTAACAAGAGGGCTTGGAGCAGGAGCCATACCTGAGATAGGAGAGAAAGCTGCGCAGGAAGCAGAAGATGAGATAAGAGAGGCCATAAAGGGAGCGCACATTGTTTTCATAACAGCAGGAATGGGTGGAGGCACTGGAACTGGATCTGCCTATTATGTTGCGAGAATGGCCAAGGAAGAAGGTGCCCTTGTGATGGCTGTCGTAACCATGCCTTTTAAGGCTGAGGGGATACAGAGGATGGAAAACGCAAAGAAAGGCCTTGAAAAGCTCAGAAGGGTCTGCGACACCACAATAGTGATACCGAATGACAGGCTCCTTGAAATAGTGCCTCGCATGCCTCTGGATGCTGCATTCAAAGTGGCAGATGAGATACTTATGCAGTCAATAAAAGGCCTTACTGAGATAATAACAAAACCCGGACTGGTCAATCTGGACTACAACGATGTGAGAACCATAATGGAAGGAGCAGGTATGGCCATGATTGGCATAGGGGAGTCCGACGCCACATCAAACAGGGTTGAAGAAGCCATGAACGAAGCTCTCACCTCACCGCTTCTCGGGGATGTGGATATAAGCGAGGGAAAGGGAGCGCTCATAAGAGTGGTGGGCGGACCAGACATGACCATAGCTGAAGCTGAAAGAGCAGCTGCGATGGTAACTGAAAAGATAAGCAACAATGCCAGAGTGATATGGGGCTGCTCAGTGGAGCCAGAGCTGGAGAGAACCATAAGGGTGCTTCTGGTGGTTACAGGGGTTAAATCTGCACACATAATGGGAGCTGACTCTGCACCATCCCATCTCTCAGCAGATGCTGATGACGAGATAGACTTCGTCAGATAACCCCTAAAACCAATTAAACAATAAACCCATTAATAATCCAATTTTCAAGATCATCTAAAAATTCACTGTATTTTCTGCCGTTCATCGCCGCCCAGAGGACGATTTTCACCTCATCATATAGGTTGTAATCCATGGAGAGCGCCTGTTTGAGCTCCTCTTCAGACATGGAAAGCTCCCTGATTAATCTATCCTTTGGGGGGATGGTGTAAAGCTCCGCAAGCTCCTCTGGAGGATAATAGCCAAAAGGAACCTCCGTCTCCTTGTAATCAAAGCTTGGCCTCAGATAATCTCCGTCATTCTCCAATAGACCCATGGACTTTGCGTTTTTTATCATAATCTCGGCTTTTTTAGGGTCAAACCACCTGCGTTTAATAGAAATGGCCCCGAGCATCTGCTCTTCCTTCATCTTTTCCATCCCTTCGCCGAGAAAGAGAGCTCCTATCGCCAGTTTCATCTCCTCAATAGAAGGTCCTCTCATCCCTGTCCTCCAGAGCTTCCACCCTATCAAACTCCGCCCTGAGTTTGCTTAGCTCATCGGTGGTGAGTGCCGCGGGATTAACTGGCACTATCAGGGTCATGTCCATCATAGATGCGGTGTCTGTAATCTTCTTTATGAGTTTCATGGCTTCGTCGAAGCCGTGCTCAACAACGAGATATTCCAGACCGTCAAATAGAATGACAGAAGCAGGATATTTTTCTGAAAATCTCTCAACCACCTCGGCTATCTTCTCTATGTTTGAAGGATCTATGGTATCTTTTCCACCTGCATTGGTTAGCCATATGCATTTTAGCTTTCCGCTGAGATTATAGGTTCTTTTCAACTTATCAGGGAACATGGTGCTCATGCACAAAGCCAGATATCCATCTTTCAGAAAGTCAGCCAGCATGTTGTATGTGTTCTTAAGTTCGCTATCCAGTATCAAATGATTATATCCCTGTTCAACCCTTTTCTGGAGAGCACCGCAAACAGGACATCTGACTTTAAGTAGGTTCTCACCTTCCTTTATCTTTATTACCGAGCCGCAATTTATGCAGTGTATCCTCTCTTCCTCTTCTTCCTCTCCATATATAGCCACGGGTTCTTCCTCATATTCCTCCGGAATGGGAGTCATAGCAGGCATAGCAGGTGTCTTTTTTACCCTCTTTTTATCCTTCTTTTCAAAGTATTCCTTTGGTATGTTTTCTATGGCCTTTTCATAGCCAACCTTGCTTATTCCAGCCGAAATCAGCACAAAAATGATGCTGAGTGCTATCATTATCGGGCCGCTGAAATACAGTGGTCCAACCACTGGGAAGAAATAGAATATTATGAGGATCAAAAGAAAGATCCTTCCTGTCCAGTGTATCCACTTTATCTTTCTAGCTTCAAGGCGATATCTCTTAGGATAGGCGTTCCTGTATTCAAGGAAGAAATGCGTTGGGAATGCCACAGAAAGATAGCCAAATATGGCGACTATTATGAAAAGTATCTGTGGATTTTCAAGTGGGTCAAAAGAGGAATGGTGGATGTAATCGTCTCCCGCTCCCCCTGCAGATACATCCACAGAATAGGAGAATATCTCCCCTGCGGGTGTTCTAATCATCCACATGCTTCCTTTCTGGAGTTTAGGGTACGAATAGCTATCCAATCCAATAACTATATTTAAATGATTGACAACACCATCTCCCCGATAAATAACATCATCTGTTATTTTTCCACTTTCGTTGTATTTCTTTAGACATTCAAAAGGGGCTGTTAATAGGTTGGTGTTTGACATCGTTATTTGGGAAGATATGGTAACATTATTCATATTTATTGTCATATATATATCTATTGGAGATGTGTATGAATCATCGGTACCTATCAACCCATTTGTATCTCCCTCCACATTGTGCCCACTGAGATCAGAATGCTTTATTTCAATTCCATAGTATTTTATACCTGTACCGTTACGATACATATAATTTGGGTTTCCTGTTAATAAAGTTGTATCGTTTTTATAGTATGGAATGGTTCCTCCTTCGATATAATGTTGTAAAAACGATGTCGCAGAACCTACATATACATTTGCTTCATATTTATCTATTTTTCCTTTTTCTCTGTAATGCCCGTCCTTGCCCTCAGGTGGAATTCCGTCGATCGTCACATTATCCAATCTTTCTATGATCAGTTTTCTAAGCTCTTTAGCCTGCTCCCCCGTTATGTGCCAATGCACCGTCCCACCGTGCGCTCCATTAAAAAGAGATAGTATCTGTAGGCTGGTATCGCATTCCGTGTACCCTCCAGTTATCGTTGTATCTCCATAGCTCCCAATCATAGCGACCGGAAAGGCAGAGAAAAGCATGAACACCATCAACACAGCGAGGCTCTTTCTATTCATGTTATCGTGCGGAGATAAAGGGATTGGGTATTAAGATTTTCGCATACCATACTCAGCTGTTTCCCTTAGCTCTTCCTCTATCCTCATGAGCTGATTGTATTTCTCCACCCTGTCAACTCTGCAAGGAGCCCCGGATTTTATCTGCCCTGAATTCACAGCAACAGCAAAATCAGCTATGAAATCATCCGCTGTTTCTCCTGAGCGGTGGGAAATGAGGGTTCTCCATCCAGCTCTGTGAGCCATATCTACCGCTTCCAGAGTCTCTGTCACAGTGCCTATCTGATTTAGCTTTATAAGAGCTGCATTCGCCGCCTTTCGCTCTATGCCCTGCTTTATTAGCTTGGGATTCGTGACAAAGATATCATCACCTACTATCTGCACTTTGCCTCCTAGTTTGGATGTTATCTCTATAAAAGCATCCCAATCGTCCTCTGCGAAGGGGTCCTCCAATAGGATTATTGGATACTTAGAAATAAGCTCCGAATATATATCTAAAAGCTCTCCAGCAGAGTACTCCTTGCCCTGAACCATGTATTTTCCATTGGAATAGAAGCCGCTGGCCGCTGAATCAGTGGCTATCTTCACCTTGCCTTCGTATCCCATCTCCTCGATAGCCTGTACTATGGCCTCAAATGGCTCCTCTATGTCCTTCATAGGTGGTGCAAACCCGCCTTCATCACCCACATTTATCGCATGTCTTCCGTACTTCTTTTTAAGAATATCCTTGAGCTGGTGATAGACCTCTGAGCCCATTCTCACAGCTTCTCTGAAGTTCTCTGCACCTACTGGAGCTATCATGTGCTCCTGAATCGAGAGCTCGTTGCCTGCATGCGCTCCCCCATTTATCACATTCATGAAAGGCACAGGAAGGACATGGGCGTTTGTTCCTCCCAGATACTTGTAAAGGGGCATTTCCAGAAGATATGAGGCTAAACGGGCTGTTGCCAGCGATACACCCAATATGGCATTGGCTCCTAGATTTGACTTATTCTCCGTGCCGTCCAGAGAGATTAACATGAGGTCGATCTTCCTCTGCTCTAAAACATCCATTCCTATAAGCCTTGGCGCAATCTTCTTTTCTATGTTCTGTATGGCCTTTTTAACACCTTTTCCATGGAACCTATCATCTCCATCCCTGAGCTCCAGAGCCTCCCTTTTGCCTGTAGATGCTCCTGAAGGAACTGATGCTCTTCCCATGTATTCTCCAGCGTAAATCTCCACTTCAACCGTTGGATTTCCCCTTGAATCGAGGATTTCCCTAGCGTGAACCTCAGTTATTTCGAACATAATCAGGAATAGAGGGGAGTATTTATGGCTTTCACCGAGCCACATATGAAAAGCTTATATAGTGCAGTTTTTTAGGCGAACCTAACTCAATAAGATTTGACTAAAAATGGAGGACATCCATGCATACCATAGCTCTGGCAGGAAATCCGAATGTAGGAAAAACCGTGGTCTTCAACGGGCTAACCGGAATGAAACAGCATGTTGGAAACTGGCCCGGAGTCACTGTAGAGAGGAAAACAGGGGAGTTCACACATAAAGGCCTTAAAATTGAGGTGGTAGACCTTCCGGGAACATACAGCCTCAACCCTTATTCCATAGATGAGAAGATAACCAGAAGATACATAGTTGAAGAAAAGCCAGAGGCTATAGTTAATGTTGTGGATGCGTCCAACATCGAGAGGAACCTCTACCTTACGGTTCAGCTCCTTGAAGCGGGAGCAAATGTTGTTCTGGCGCTCAACATGATGGATGAAGCCGAGAAGAAGGGGATGAAGATAGACATAAAGCGTCTGGGAGAGATATTAAAGGTGCCTGTGGTTCCGATGGTTGCCACAAAAGGCATAGGTTTTGATGAGCTGAAAGATGAGATATATGAGGAGATAACCAGACATAAAGAGCACAGGCACATGACCGTCGGCTATGGAAAGGAGGTTGAGAGGGCGATAATTGAGCTTGAAGATGAGATTAAAGGATGCGCTCCTCTGAAAGATTATATTCCTAGGTGGGTAGCGATAAAGCTCCTTGAAGGCGATAAATACGCTGTATGGAGAATAAATAAGATGGGATGCGGAGATCTCGTTAAGAAATCCAGAGAAATGAAGA
>JALSOU010000221.1 GCA_026986305.1 Thermoplasmata archaeon
CCGAGAATTCGCATATAAACTCTGCGGCACTTTCAGCGCTCCGAAAAGGCGGATATATCTATTTGAGGTCGTTTAAGGGCTCAAACACCTTTGAGAATCTGCTGAGAGATAGAAGGTTTTCAGTGAACTACATTTCCCATGAGAATAAGGGGATTTTCATAGATGCCGCTGTTAAAGGCTGGGGAAATGAAGAGCAGGAGATTGATGAGAGCGAGATTATAATTGAGCCTTTTCCTCATCTCAAAAAAGCTGATGGCTGGGCGCTCTGCCAGGTGGAAAACATGAGGAAGGAAAGAATTAGGGATGAGATAGGAGAGACAGAAATTATGCATGTTGAGGCGAGGATTTTATTCTGGGAAGGGAGCGCTGAGAATGCCATAAAAGTTGGCGAGGACAGGAACATAATGGCTCTGGTTGCCTATACAAGGTTTCTCATATCTGAAGGAAAGGTGAGGGAGAAATTCAGGAATATGGCCATGAAACTGGCTGATAGAAGGGATGTTGTGGGGAGATGGGTGAAGAAGGCCCTTCTGATGGAAATTCTTAAATAGTTCATACATGATTATGATAATCGTGTACGAAAAAACCGAGTTCATAAACAGAAAAACTGAGCTTGAATTCCTGAAGAGCGCCTATGAAAGTGACAGGGCGGAGCTAATAATATTATATGGGAGAAGAAGGGTAGGGAAAACAGAACTCATAAAACGCTCCATAAAAGGGAAAAAATCCGTTTACTTCCTTGCAGAAGAGAGTCCTGACGAAGAGAACAGAAAAAGGTTTAGAAGGCAGCTTTCAAGGGTTCTGGAAAATCCCCTTATTGAAAAGGCGGAGATGAATTGGGACGAGATCTTCTCCTATATAAAAGGAAAAATTGTGGTTGTTATAGACGAATTCCCCTACCTCATAGAAGGAAACAGGGCGATACCTTCCATATTCCAGAGAATATGGGATGAACATCTGAGAAAAACGAAAGTAAAACTCGTACTAATGGGGTCATCCATTAGCGTAATGGAAACAGAGATTCTCGGATATAAAAGCCCGCTCTATGGGAGGAGAACAGGACAAATAGGTCTTAAACCCCTGAAATTCAGAGATGTCTGTGAGTTCTTTCCAGAAAAGGAAGTAGAAGAAATCGTGAAAATCTATGGAATAACCGACGGTATTCCAGCATATATTCAGGAAGTTAAATACAGAATAGCCAACGGAGAAAAAATTGAAGAGGTATTTCTTCCAAACAAATTCCTTTTTGAAGAGGGCGATTTTCTGATTAAAACCGAGCTGAGGGAGCCGAGAAGATATTATTCTATAATAAAAGCAATAGCCTTTTCCAACACAAAATTCGGAGAAATAGTAAATTTTACCGGTTTTCCACCTTCCACCGTCTCACAGTACCTGAATAATCTCAAAATTTTGCATATCGTAAAGGAAGAATACCCCTACGGTGAAAAGGAAACAAAAAGAAAGACCAGATATTACCTATCAGACAATTATTTCAATTTCTACTTTAGATTCATATACGAATACAGGTCAGAACTTCAGGAGTTGGGGAAAATACCTGATTTTGAGGAAAAATACAACACATATCTTGGAAAAGTTTTTGAAAAAATAGCCTTAGAATTCGTAAAAAGGATGATATCTGAGGGAAAAATAGACGGCAAAGGGGCGGGCAGATGGTGGAAAAAGGATGTAGAAATAGATGTGGTCTCTCAAGGAGATGAAAAAGCCTATTTTTTTGAGGCGAAATGGAAAGATATGAGCCTGAATACTGCTCTCCGCATACTGGAATCTCTTGAGGAAAAATCGGAACACTATCACTTTAAAGGGGAAAAGATATACGGAATAATCGGAAAAAAGATAAAAGATAAGGAAAAATTGAGAGAGAAGGGATTTTTAGCATACGATTTAGAGGATATTAGACCATAAGAAATACAGATATCAGAACAGGAGCGGTCACCGACAGAACGGACCCATTGTAAAGACCCCAGAGAACCGCCTCTTTTCCAGAGAACTTCGTTATCAAAGGTAGGGTGGTATCCATAGCTGTTGCTCCACCCATCGCTATTGAAACCTCAGGAGGAGAGCGCTCTCCAATTATCGGCACGGTTATGTATGTTATAATCTCCCTTCCTATGTTTGAGAGGAAGGCGAGAGCGCCATAAATGGGAGATACTGTGGATATCATGGGGCCTGCCAGCGAATACCAGCCGAGCCCTCCTGCTATGGCAAGTGAGAACTTCAGGGGAACTTCTGTGATTATGCCAGCGATTATTCCGCCGGAGAGCGCTCCGCCTATGGAAAATAAAGGCAGCAATAAGCGTGATTTTTTCCCGCTTTTCAGCGCTCTCTTTACAGGTTCAGGGTTGTAGCCTATGGAGATTCCTATGATGAATATAAGTATGTAAAGGAATCCCATGCCTGCCGTGGAATAGAGCTGAGAATACGGGAGAAAATAGCCGATGAAAATGCCTGAAATGAGGGATAAAAGTATGTACTTAATCACGGAAAACCCTCCTGAAAAGAATAGCTGCCAGAGCTGAGCCGAATACCGTCAAGACTGCGAAGATTACCGACTGATAGCCTATCACTGAGGCGCTCTCCGCAACATCTGGATTTGCACCTATGGATGCTCCCATGAAGAATATCAAGAGTATGAGCGGAAGGGTGAGGGAGCGCTCCTCATGAAATCTCTTTCCCTGCTTTCTAAGGGCGATGCCGAATATTATGCCTGCGAAGAGCGTCAGTATCAGGTAAAGCACGGTGGGAAATCGGGAAGGGTATTTTTAGTTCACCCAAACCTCTCAGCCATCTCCTTGGCCTTTTTTATTAGTTCAAAATTCAGCATGTAGTTCTGGAGAACCTATATATACCACAAACATAGATATGAAAGCATGGAGCCGAGTGTGGTAAAAATTCCTGAGAGCTTCGTTTCAATCTTTGGGAAGGATGCTGAGAAGGTGATGCTGGAGATTATAAAGAAAAGCGAGAAAAAGCTTGAGATAGTGAAAAAACTATCTGATATGAACCTCCCTGTGGCAGAATGGGAGGAGATGGAAAAAGAGATTATAGCGGGAGCCATAGAATGATTTTTCTGGATACAAATATATTCATGTATGCTGCAGGTTCCGAGCATCCGAATAAAAGCACCTCGGTAAAGATGTTGGAAATGGTAGCCATAGGGAAAATCGAGGCAGCCATAAGTGTAGAGGTGCTTCAGGAGATACTCCACAGATACACCTATATAGGAAGAAAAGAAGACGGGATGAAACTGGCAAGAATGGTAATGCAGATGATTCCTACAATCTACGAAGTAGAGCTTAGAGATATCCAAACAGCCATGTATCTTCTCAAAAAATATGAGATAAATTCGAGAGATGCCCTCCATGCTGCTGTGGCTATAAACAACTCCATTGAGACCATATGCACCTATGATTCTCATTTCTCTGAGATAAATGAAATAAGGTTAAGAAAACCTGAAGAAATATTGAAAGAAATTCAGGAGTAAAACCTCTCAGCCATCTCCTTCGCCTTCCTCAAAACCTCTTCTTCTCCCTCTATTCTCCGATTTCTCATCAGTATCTTTCCATCGCAGATGACTGTATCAACAGCGCTCCCGTTTGCGGAGTAAACTATGTTTGACTCCCAGTTGTGCATCGGAACCATCTCAGGTATATCTGTGCTTATGAGTATTATATCCGCCAGATATCCCTCTTCTATCTTTCCCGCCTTGAATCCAAGGGCGAGGGATCCCCATTCCGTAGCCATCTTTATGGCCTCATGCGCTGGGAGAGCTGTCGGGTCCCCTGATAGTTTCTGGAGCAATGCTGCGATTTTCATCTCCTCCATCATATCCAGATTGTTGTTGCTCGCCGCTCCATCTGTTCCAAGCGTTGGTCTTATGCCCCATTTTCTCATGCTTGAATAGGGCATGGCCTTTCCGACTGCTAATTTCATGTTTGACGACGGGTTGTGCGATGGCCATACCCCTCTTTTTGAGTATATCTCCATGTCCTCATCGTCCAGCCATACCGAGTGCGCGGCTATGACATCGCTTCCTAAAAATCCCATGGAATCAAGGTATTTCACAGGGCTTTTTCCATGCTCTTTAATGGAATCCTTAAGCTCCTTTTCTGTCTCAGCTATGTGTATGTGGATTCTCAATCCCTTTTCCCTTGCAAACTCGGCGCTCCACTCCAGACCTTCTTTTGAAACGGTATAAATGGCATGGGGCGCCACAGATGCCCTTATCCTGCTGTTTTTCATGTTTTCCACATATCTCACAAAGCTCTCCGTTGCCTTTATCTCATTCTCCCTCTTTTCCTCGTCAAATAGGTCTATGAATCCATACCCTAAGAGCGCTCTTATTCCCCCATCATTGACAGCTCTCGCAACATCCTCCATGAAGAAGTACATGTCGTTGAAAGCGGTGGTTCCTGATTTAATCATCTCAATTATCGCAAGGCGAGTTCCCCAGTAAACCATCTCTCCGGTGAGCTTGGCCTCTGCAGGCCATATTCGGTTCTGCAGCCACTCGTGTAGGGGCATGTCGTCCCCATAACCTCTTAAAAGCGTCATTGCAGCGTGCGTGTGTGTATTAACCAGACCGGGGAGCGCAATCATTCCTCTAGCATCTATGACCTCATCAGCCTCAACTATGTTGCCTATCTCAGAGATTATGTTATCTTCTATGCATATGTGGCTCCTTTCTCCGTTAAGCAGGGCATTCTTTATGAGTATAGACATGAGATCACCGCTCCCCTGAGGCGATTCTCAGAATCTCCACCACATCCTCTTTATACAGCTTTTTCGCATAGCCTGTTGGATACCTTATGGATTTGTTTTCTGCGATTTTCTCTATATCGCTGGCAGGTATTCCCGCATCGGAAAGATACACAGGTGCGCCCCATTTCCTGTATGTTTCCCTAAGCATCTCTATGACCTTCGGAGCTCTCTCCTTAACCCCAAAAACCCTTTCTCCGAGCTGTATTATCTTATCCTCATTCACATCCATGGTGTATTCCAGCCATGCTGGGAGAACTATGGCTAGGCCAGCACCGTGAGCTATGTCATAGAGAGCGCTCAGCGCATGCTCTATCTGGTGGCTTGCCCAGTCTCCCCTTCCCCTTCCCACCGCAGTCATGCCGTTAAGAGCCATGGTTGCCGACCATGCCAGCTCCGCTCTCGCATGGTAGTCCTCTGGATTTTTCAGGAGTATGTCCACAGAGTCCATTATCGTTCTTATCAGGGATTCACATAGCCTGTCAGGAAAATTCAGCTCCTTTGAGCCGTTGAAGTAGAACTCTGCCACATGGGTTATGGCATCTATCGCACCGTAAACTGTCTGCTCCTTAGGAAGGCTGAACTGAACCGATGGGTCTATTATTGAAACCCTAGGAGTGCTTATTACTCCTCCGTGCATGCCCCTCTTTTCCATTGTCTCTTCCTTTGTTATCACCGAGTTTCCGTTCATTTCGGATCCTGTTGCTGAGATTGTGAGTATAGCGTATATCGGCAGGGATTTTTCAGGGTTTTTTCCTGAGTAGAAGTCCCAGACATCCCCATCGTAGGGTATTCCAGCGGCTATGGCCTTAGCAGAGTCTATCACGCTTCCTCCACCGACTCCTAAAACTGCCTGTGCATCCATTTCCTTCCCCATCTTTATGCCTTCATACACCTTGCTCAGCACAGGGTTAGGCTTTATCCCTGAAAGCTCCCTGAACTCTATTCCGCTCTCCTTTAAAGACCCTGTGACTTCATCATAAACTCCGTTCCTCTTTATGCTTCCCATGCCGTAAACCATGAGAACTCTGGATATTCCGTCCTTTGCCAGCTCCCTACCTATTTCCCTATTCCTTCCCCTGCCGAATATTATCTTTGTCGGGCTGTGAAATATGAAATCCTTCATGGTCCTGCATCTATAAGAGTATTTTAAGTTTGACGCTGAAAAAATATTTAAAAAAATTAATATGTATCTTTTTTCATCTTAACTTCTAGGTCTGTGAATTCCAAGAACATCCCTATGTTACGGTATCTTGTGGTAAGTATCTTTAACATCAAGGAGAACTGCTCCTTGGTAAGAGTCATTATTCTTTCATGGATTTCATCAAGTCTCTCGTTCTCATCAGGAAGGATGAAGTCTTTC
>JALSOU010000222.1 GCA_026986305.1 Thermoplasmata archaeon
CATTATGACCGCGCCTGCGCTATGATCTGCCACCACTTCAGCCATCCCCTCCTTTCTCAGTCCGTAGATGTCGTTTATTATGTCAGCGCCAGCGTTTAAGGCCTTTTCAGCCACCTCCGGCTTGTAGGTATCCACTGAGATCGCTATGTCTGAAAGCTCCCTTATCCCCTTTATCACAGGCATTACCCTATCAAGCTCCTCCTGCGCGCTCACTCTTTCAGATCCCGGCCTTGAAGACTCCCCACCTATGTCTATTATATCTGCGCCTTGATCAACCATCTCCATGGCTCTTTTAACTGCGATATCCGGCTTATCGTATCTGCCTCCATCTGAAAAAGAATCTGGGGTTACATTCAGTATCCCCATAACAGCCAGAGGAAGGTTCAATTCCTTTTTTCCTGCCTTAAACCTGTATTTTCTCCTCTTATACATGGAAATGGCGGATTCGATCTCCTCCGCAATCTTTTTTCCGTGGAAGGGCTGGTATCTCATCTTATTGGCCAGTATCTCAGCCTGTCTTTCAGTGAGCATGAGGACCGCATCTGTTTTCTCCACATTCAACCCCAGAACTCCCCAGTGGAGAGCGCATTCTCCACCCACTGCCAGAGCCTCCTGTTTTAGTATTATGGCATCCTTTATAGGCACTCCTTCAAGCTTTATTATGTTAAACCTTCCCTTCTTCCCCATGAGCTCTATGCCTTCCGGCGAGACTCCGGATATCTCCATGATTTCCTCAACATCCCCGCTGTTTCTTATGTGTGCGTTGAACATCACAACCCCTCTATCCTTTCTATTATCTCACGGTAGGTTTCAAGAGTTATCCTGCCAGCATCCTTCATCATCTCAATGACCCCTTTTAAAATCTCAATCAACTCCTCTTTCTCATCTCCTGCATCTTCTATCAATTCCTTAAGCTCTTCATAGGCGCTCTCCGCCCCCTCAGCTATCGCTTCAACTAACTCGGCTATCTCTTCCTTCAAAAGCTCAGCCACTTCTTCGCCGGACATGCTTAGCCATCGCTTGGCTGTTTAAAGAGTTTTTCTCCCTTTCTGCGAGTAAACAGTATTAAAGAAAGAATGAGGAGGACTGCGGATATAAGGACTGACCTGATTATGTATGCCAGAGAGCCGTAGAATACCTCTATATTTGCTGGAAAAATGAAATATATAAGCTTCAGATAGAATGGCACATAGGCCTCAGGGCCGAGTATGCCGCTGGCAACTGTGCCGAATATAAGGACGACGGGGGCGATGTAATATATCAGAAATTCCCTTTTTATGAAGGACGAGGTGAATGCTCCCACAGAAACCCCTGCTAGGACAATGAGAAAAGGAGATAACAGAGCGGAAAGGTCTGGCATGACCCCCAGATATAGGGAGATGGCCATGGAAAATGGGAGGGAAAGAAGGTAAAACACAAGGATGTAGGCCAGAATGCTCATGAGAATAGAGGATTTGCTACCGAAGTAAAGCCAGTAAAAAGGCCCTCTGAAATCCTTGTAAAGAAAGAGAAGGGTGTAGAAGAAGGATATGAAAAAGGAGATTAGAAGTATGGATGAGTAATATGAAAAGCGAGAATTTTGGCTTCTGTCCTCATAGACTACCAGAGGATTCTCCCCACCCTGCACTATGTTGTCGTAGGCTTTTTTTATCTTTGATGCTATCGCTGCCTTCACCTGAGGGTACTTGGAGAATATGGTGACCTTCATAACCGTGTCTTTTCCTATGAAGCTCAGGTTTCCTGAGGAGAATCTGTGTATATCAAGTGAGAAATTCCTGCCTATCTGGATGAGCGCGTCTATTCCCCCTTTCTCTGCATACTGTAGGGCTTCGCTTAGATTCTTGAACTCCACACCATTCATATCCATCTCATCCAAAACGAAGACAGAATACCTTATTCCCCTATAACCAGCATCCTCATTAACTACCCCTATCTTTATGTCCCACGAATCTATGTCGGAATAAACGGTGGATATCGGCATCATAATAACGGTCATTATGAGCATGAATGCCAGAGGGTATGGCGTTCTCCTGAGGAGGAGCGCATCTTTTATCAATATTGACCTAAGCGTGGGCTTCAAGGATCTTTCCTCCTTCAAGTATGTGAGTTGGCTTTATTATCGCCTCGCTTTCAGTGAGTATGATCGCTTTCTTCTCACTTTTTTTAAGTATAATTGGGATGAAAAAATCCCTTTTTTCTAAATCCATGCCCATGAATGGCTCGTCAAGGAGAAATATCTTTGAGTTCAGAGAAAGGGTGACTGCGAGGTGGAGCGCCTTTTTTGTCCCATAGCTGAGATCTCCTGCCCTCTGATTCTTCTTTATTGACAGTCTATCAAGAATTCTGGAAAGGGAGCTCCAGTCCCCGCGCATTTCCTTTACTAGGCTTATGTAATCTGAAACCCTGTATTCCTCATAAAGCATCGGGTCCTGAGGCATGTAAGCCACATCTCCGTCTATTTTTACAATACCTGAATCTGCTGCTTCCACCCCTGAAAGTATCCTGAGAAGTGTGCTCTTTCCGCTCCCGTTTTTTCCATATATAACCAACAACCCACTATCAAGCCTCAAATAATCTATGTTGAGCACCTGAACATGGCCGTACTCCTTTTTAATGCCCTTTATTTCCATCATCAAAAGGAAAAAAGTTTGGTATAAAAAGGTTTTAGAACACCTGCTCCTGCTCTGAGCTCGTTTCCATGCCTCCTTCCTCTCCATACTGAGGCTCCTCTGATGTGGGACTTTCAGTCTGTGGATTGTATGGCGGTTTTTTCCTGCGCACAAGTACTATTCCTATTCCAACCATCGCGATAACAGCGGCTAAGAGCAATGCTATAGGCAAAACTGGAAGGCCGGGGGAAGTCTCAACAGAGGTGTCTGAGGACCTTATCTCTGAAATCTCCTGCTTCGCTTCCTCATAGCTTGTGGGCTCTGTCTCAAAGCTCTTTATTCCCATGGAAGCTCCAGCACCTACTATGAATCCCTTGGATGGAGAGTAATAGAAGTATATGCTAGATGCTGAAGGCATGGCCCCAGAATATCCGCTGTAAAGCACCATCTTTTCAACCTGCTCGCCGTGGTAATCCGTCTTTTCAGAGGTCATGTGCAAATAGCTCGTATGAGACATGTCTATCTGTCCATGATTGAAAGAATTGGATTTTGTATCTATGTCTTCTATGCGTATCGGGAAGTCCTTCTTTAATATTTTCTTGAGTATTTTTTCATATTCCGGCGGAAGGCCCGTTATATCTATGGTTCCTGAGTATGTTCCAGTGGTAGTGACATTATAGCTATAAGAAGTCGCTTTTGAAACAACCATCGGGGGAGAGAAGACATTATTCACGCTCTCATTGTATGTTATATGCACGGTGAAGTCAAAATCCTGATAAACCGGTAGGTCCTTTGTTTCATTGATTATCTCCTGCATCTCAGGGTCCATAGATGTTTCAGAATCGAATATGTAAAGGTTGTCCAGCCTCCATGCTCCACAGCACTCAGAGAGCTCTAGATTGTGCTGTTCCCCTTTGTAGGTGTAGATTATCTCGGCGCTCTCATTTTCTATGTAGGACATGTGCTCAGGGCTCGTGCTTATGATGAGCATGTCACCGCTATCTATCTTGCTGTCATTGTTTCTGTCCACATAATTTATGTTCAGTTGAGGGTCATCGCTTGTGAAATATGCGGGATTCAGAGCCGAGCCCCCGTAGACATCAAATCTTATCTCTGTGGAGTTTGAAGAGTCGTATCTAAAAGTTAAGTAGATGGATGTGTAGTTATATCTCGTGCCTATTGATTTTGCATAGGAGTATATCAGAACGGATAGAGGTATGTTCTTGCCTATAACTCTCATATTCATCTCCTCAGAGCTCTTCATGTTCATAGAAGATATTCTCCCTTCATCATCCATCCTGATGTTTCCATTGAAAATGCTCTTTTCCTTTGAAATTAGGCTTATTGAACTATGTATGTTCCTTGCTGGCATATCCGATGCGTTATCATATGACGCTAATTCATCTACGGTGTCAGCGTATGGAAATGTTCCATTTATGCCCATATTAAGAGATGTGTCCAGAAAGCTTCCTCCCTCATAGCTAAGCTCATTTCCTCTCTTTTCCATGGCAACAGCCGCTTTCAGATTTCCGGAAAGACTTGAATAGTGGGAATCTATGGAAAACCTATCCGTACTTCTTTCCAGTGATAGTCTCATCTGAGAGACCATAAGTTCCATACCGACATCCAGATATGAGTTGAATTCCTTTCCAAGGTCCACATCCAGTTTTATTCCCCACTTAGCTTCTCCAGTATCTGCTAAAACAGCCGGAGATGCGGCCAAAAGCAGCATTAACAAAGCTGCACCGAATACCACGACCCTGCGACCCATCATAGCAACCACTGCTTTGACTATATCCTAAATAGTATATAAGGTTTTCTCTATTTAAAAACTGCCGAAGACTATAAATATGAATTGAAGATGGGTGGGCATAGAGGTGATTATTTGGCCCGTAAACCAGGAAGGATGTACAGAAACATATCAGGTCCTGCGTACACCCGCAAGGAATATATGGGCGGCGTGCCCAACCCCAGAATCACCCAGTTTGATCTGGGCAACACCAGCGCAGACTTTCCTGTGGAGGTCTCCCTGATAATAGAAGAGGCCTGCCAGATAAGGCATACCGCACTTGAAGCAGCGCGTATATCTGCGAACAGATATCTCAATAAAAGGGTTGGAACAGCCAATTACAGGATGAAGATAAGGGTCTATCCGCACCATGTTCTCAGGGAAAACAAGCAGGCGACTGGAGCAGGAGCAGATAGGGTTTCACAGGGCATGAGGAAGGCATTTGGCTCACCTGTAGGAACCGCTGCAAGGGTTAAGCCGGGCCAGAAGATAGCTTCAATCTATGTTAATCCTGAGAATGTAGAGGCCGCAAAGATAGCGCTGAAGAAAGCCTCCATGAAGATGCCCTCGCCATGCAGGATACTCATAGAGCAGTGAAGGAGATCTACTCAACCCTCCATTCCTTTTTTGGGCCTCAGGGATGGTGGCCCGTATATTCCGATAGCGGCCCTGGCTATCATCCGGGAGATTTCAGTTATCCGAGGAGCGAGATGCAGAGGGTTGAAATAGCATTCGGAGCGATTTTGACACAGCAGGCATCATGGAAAAACGCTGAAAAAGCCCTAAAATCCCTGATAAATCACGGCCTTCTGGATATGGAAAAGATTCTGGAAAGCGAGAGAGAGAAGATTGAAGAACTCATAAGGCCATCCGGCTATTTCAGGCAGAAAGCGGAGAGGATTTTGGGTTTTTCCTCTTATGTGCTGGAAAATCACGGCTCCCTTCAAAGGATGTTTTCTCAGGACATTGATGCGCTGAGAGAGGAGCTGCTATCAATAAAAGGAATCGGGAAGGAAACCGCCGACTCCATCATACTGTATTCGGCAAAAAAACCCATCTTCGTGGTGGATGCATACACATACCGCATTATGGAGAGGCTCGGAATAATAGGCAGAAAGGACTACGATGAGGTTCAGGAGCTGTTTCACGCCTCCCTTAAAAGAGATTTGGAAAGCTACAACGAATACCATGCGCTCTTAGTGGAATTGGGAAAGAATTTCTGCAGGAAAAAGCCCTTTTGCGCAGATTGCCCTCTAAAAGAGATTTGCCCTTACAATAAAAAGTCTTAAATCCTTATGTCTATTTCATGGCGGTGATACCATGGTCATAAAGAAGGACCCCTCAAGGCTCAAAAAGATTGAGGAAAAAAAGGAAAAAAGGGAGGATACTCTGGACGAGGATCTTTCTTCACTTCTTGATGAGGATGTTGAACCTAAGAAAAGCACTAATGAGAAGGAGAAAAAACCCCTTTATGAGGAGAAGAAGAGCGCTGAAGAGGTGCATGAGGAGAAGTTCCGTATTCAGGAAACGAGAGATGTGGCTAAGCTGAGAAAGCTTGCGGCCATGGCCAGAAAGGAGGCCTCAAAATACAGGGCTAAGCACAGAAAGTTTGAAGCCAAGGCAAAATCTCTTGTGGCAAAGG
>JALSOU010000223.1 GCA_026986305.1 Thermoplasmata archaeon
CATGACTGCCTGCTTTCCCATGTCGTCCACATAGTACTCTGTCTCCACCTCATTGCCGTATTTTCTCAGTATTCTGGCCAGAGTATCCCCTATAATCGGGTTTCTCGCCCTTCCGACATGCAGGGGGCCCGTAGGATTCGCGCTGGTATGCTCCAAAAGTATCTTTTCACCCTTTTCCACAGCCCTTCCGTAATCCTCATCTTTCATTATCTCCGATATTACCATTCTGGAAAATTCCGGAAAATCTGGAAAGAAATTGAGATAAGGACCAAAAGCCTTCGCCTCCTTTATCAGGGGAGTAGGATCAAAGCTCTCCTCAAGCATCTTTGAAACCTCAGCAGGATTTTTTCCAGTTTCTTTTGATATCAAAAAGCATGGGAGCGCCAGAACTCCTTTTCCCTCAGGAGCCCTCTGAAATATGAGCTTACCCTCATATCCTAAGGAATTCAGGCCTTTTTCTATGGATTTTTTCGCACCCTCTCTAAGAGCTTCCATCGGATTCATTCCCTGTCCTCCGGCTCCCTTTCCTCGTAGTATATGCCCATCTCAGCTATTTTTATGTCTATTCTCCTGCGCTCCAAATAGTGGTAAACCGTTGAGTGCTCGCTCCCGCTGAGAAGCATCGTAATCGCATTTCTTGCTATGTCCATCTCAAGGAAATCCCCTATTATACTGACTGTGTTTCCATAGACTGAGACATCGGCTCCGCTGAGCTCCTCTATGAGCCTTCTTGTCTTTCCTTTGGTGCCTATGAGCCTGCCCCTCACCCTTCTCACAGAGTTCTTCTTCTTTCCTGAGAACTCCCTTATATCTATCACTTCAAGGTAGACATCATCGTCCAGAAGGCGCATGGCCCTCTCAGGGCTGAATCCCCTTCCTATGGCCCTAACTATGTTGAAGGCCTTTATTCCACCCATGGGATCCTCTGCCTCTGATTCGTCTATGCTTACCTCACCTTCTCTGGAATCTATGTAAAGGTGGACTCCTGTTTTTTCCTCAATATCCCTCTTAACAGAGCCCTTCTTACCTATAAGCACGGCAACCCTTTCCTTCGGTATCTTTATGTAGTGCATTCTCTCACCCTCCTCAGTATCTCACCTTCATCCGTATCTACTCCAAGCTTTCTGAAGTATCTGGCCGTGTTTTTCGCATCCCTCACCAGCAGCTCCTCTGCTGAGGGGTGTTTCAGATGAACGGCCTGAGCAACATCTATCAGCACGAACTCATCTCCATTTACCAGTATATTGTACTCGCTTATGTCTCCGTGCACGAGCTTAGCCTGATTATAGGCTTTTCCCATGGAATTCACCACGAATTCATAGGCCTCTTCAGGGTCAAATTCAGAATCCTTCAACAGGGGTGCGGGCATCTCCTCGCTTCCTATGTACTCCATCACAAGGACATTGTTTTTATGCGCTATTGGCATTGGAACTCTCACACCTGCTCCCATTAGCCTCTCAAGGTTGTTGTACTCCTTTCTGGCCCATGTGTAGACCAGCTTCCTCCTGTCTCTGGTTATTCCCTTGAATCTGGGGTCTCCCTGAATGTATAGGGACATGCGTCGGAAATTGCTCGTAGCCACTCTATATATCTTTATGGCTATGAGATTTCCTCTTTTATCATATCCCCTAAAAACATTCCCTTCCTTCCCTGTTGATATGGGAAAATCCACTATATCTATGTATCCCTTTGACATCAGGTCATATATCGTCATTATCGTGGCGTTGTCGAATACCTCTGAATATGTCTTCCTTAGCTCCCTATCCTCCTGTCTCTCAGGTTTTCTCATCCTCGTCTCAACATACCTAATGGCTTCTTCTACCTTCATATCTCAAACACATCTAAAACAGTTGGTATATAACCCCTTCTTTTCATGGCTCCTGCCTGAGTCGGGTTGTACCTGTAAAGTATGTCCGCCTTTTCAGGCTGAAAATCCCACGGCTTCACTATTAAAAGGTCTCCTTCCTTCACCCACATCCTCTTCCTGTGCTTTCCCCTTATCCTACCCATCCTTGAAACTCCATCCTCACAGACTATCTCTATGTGTCCAGCTCCGTGGAGCTTCGTGGCTATGGCCAGCATCTCTCCTTTGGTCCTGTTCGGCAGGGGAAATCTAACTACTTCTTCGCCGCTTTCCTGACTCACATCCATAGGTTGTTAATGGGGTATATATAGATTGCTGTCGTATGATTCTTATTCGGTGCTCTCCCCACTTTTTGGGTGCATATGCTCAGCATACTGTTTCAGGCGCTCACCCTTCCTCACAATCACCACAGCCATGAATACGGTGATTAGGAGCGCTATCAAGGGATTTTCAAATTCAGGAACAGGTGTTGTTGCTGTGAATATCTCTGTTTTAGACACATTCATATCAACATCTCTCGGGTTATTGACGAAATCTAAGCCTGTATAATTTACGCTTATGTTATATGGAGTATAGTAAATTATAGTATTGTTATTTCTCCAGTACTCTGTTAGAACAATCCATTTCACATATCCATTTCCATCGGTGCTGAAATTCCTATCATATGTTCCATTTTCATTATCCCTTACCCTTACATTAGCTGCAGGTATCGGGTCATAATTAGAATCTCTCACAAGGACATGAAGATACCAGCGTACTGTGAGATTGCTATATTCATTGGATATCAATACTTTACTATTGTTAAAGGTCGTATTTGTCAAAATAAAGTATGAATCATATATTGAAAGGTCATTCGCTTTTGTATTTTTTATTGTTGAATTTGTTATATATAGATATCCTGTAGATGAACCGACGATTCCATAGTTTCCAACACCTCCCGCATCTATGGTTACATTTATCAAAGTTGGTCTTGAACCATCTGAATAAACTCCATCTTCTTTACTTCGTAAAATAAGAGTGTCTTTTATCAATGGTTTGCTTCCATAGAGTACCTGAATACCATCTGCGGTATTTACTCCCCTTCCGGTATCTGTTATCACATTCCCGATTATCGTTGGATTGCTTGGCTTCGTACCTGTGCTTCCACCACCTGTTACATATATTCCATAGTCATAGTTCCATGTTATCCAGTTGTTTTCTATTGTTCCATTAGACCAGTAGCCAGCATAAATCCCAGTATCATCATTCCAAGTTATCGTGTTGTTGGATACTGTGGCATCAGAGCCATAGAGGACTATGCCGTAATAGTTATTTGAGATAAGGTTGTGGTCTATCGTGGCGTTGTCTGTTTCGATGTAGAGACCGGCATATTTAGGAACTGTGGTAGCATCCCCACAACCGTGCAATTCCGAATTTCGCATCTCGAATATGCTTCCATCATACACCCTGAAGAAATACGGGTTGCTTAGATTGTTCCTTTCTATAACTGAAGCATCTGCTGCGGTTGTGTTGTCGTTATCTATGTCAAGAATCCTGAATATTGCCCCTGCAAGGACTTCGATGGCATAATATTGAGAAGAGGTTGAATTGATTTTCAGCGTTACATTCCTGAATGTCAGGGTTGCATTGTTCAGTACCGTGAGATTTCCGCTCAAAATAATCGTTTCATTGCTTCTGATGGTATCTGTTGTTACATTCCAGTTCCCATTTATGTAAACTGTTGGTTGGGATTGGATTAAAGACCTCGCACTCTCATGTGAAATATTCTCAGAGAATGAATACATGGGAATAACTGAGGAAATGGAAAGCAAAAGCAGTATTGCAACCGCCACCATATGCTTATCTTTCATACTGAAGGAAATAAGGAAAGGATGGAAATAAAGTTTTTGTTCTAAGGAGCGCTCCTCATAGAAATCTCTCTGGTTCTATGTAATCCCCGTATTTCTCCCTAGCCTCAATGAGCCTCTTTCTCTCAGCTTCCATCTCATTGAAAAGATCCTCAGGAATATCATCAAGCTCACGATATATGGCTTCTATGCGCTCCAACTTCGCCAGAAGCTCAGGAACCCTGATTGTGAACTGCTTTGTGTAGTCCTCATGGGAGTACTCCTTTCCAAGCTCCTGTGAGAACAGCCTTTTCAGGTCCTCATATCTCGGTATGTAGCCGATGGGTGTCTCTATGGCGTCCACATCGCCGTTGACCCTCAGCTCCATCCATTTGAGCCAGACCTTCTTATCAAGCTTTGAATTCAGGAAATTTCCATCTTTATCTCTTAGGAAGTAGTTCACAGCGAATATCTTAGGAGCTCTGGTTTTCTCCCCGAATTTCAGGTAGTTATCTATGTATTTTCCAAGAGGAATGGACATGAAGTCCAGTATGGCCATTGGGTTGAACTTCCTTACACCCTCTTTTCCAAGGGTAGCGGCGGTTGTCTCAGATTCAAGGGAGGCTCCTTTGCATATTACGCCGTGCTTCCAGCTGAATGACTCGCAGACAGGTGGCCATGTATCTGCATCCCTTCCACCGAATATCATGCCGCTCAGCCTCACTCCTTTTGGAGCATCCAAGGCCTCAGCATCGAGGTTTTCAAATGCGCTCAACCTCACGGTAAATCGGGCGTTCTTATGGCTGGGAGGTATCTCATTTCCCTCCTCATCTCTTTTGCCTTTCCACCACTCTCCGCTGTGGTTCTCACCCCTATCTGGAATCTCACCGTCCATGCCTGTCCAGTAAGGCATTCCATCGCTCACCAGTATGTTTGAGAATATCACCTCGTTGTCAGAGTGCAGAACCTTCCATATGTACGGGTCATCCTCTGAGTTTATCCCCTGAATTATGCCGAATATCCCGTTCTCAACATTCACAGCCCTCGGCTCTCCTCCGATATCCCTTATGAACGACAGGTCATCTCCCACCAGTCTTTCGCCTTTCACCATGCAGGTGCTGGTCTTTCCGCACATTGAAGGGTATGCGCCTGTGAAGTAGCTCACCCTTCCATCGGGTCCATTTACCCCCATCAGGAACATGTGCTCCGAGAGCCATCCCTCTTCAGCGGCTTTGGCTATGGTTAGCCTGAATGCCAGCTTTTTCAGGCCTATGGTGTTTCCACCGTACTGCGTGTTGAGAGAATAAACTATCTCATCTTTCATGTCTATGTATATCCTTCTCTTATCCAGATTCTTGTTTGTCTTCCTCTCATCAAGCTCCCCTGCTGAATGCACGAACCTGAAAAACTCAGACTTTTCACCCAGTCTTCTGAATTCCTCATAGGCAGTGCGGTAGAGCATGTGCTCGCTGTGAGCAACATATGCGGAGTCCGTTATCTGAACTCCGAGTATGCTAAAAGGCGATTCCCTAGGCCCTAGGGAGAAGAAGCAGACGAACATCTCCTTTCCCCTCATTATTCCCTTCATTATCTCAAAAACCTCATTAAGCCCCTCATCTCTGTCCTTCGTGTTTATGAACGGTATTTTAGCGCCGTTTTCCACCAGTATTGCTGTGTGCTCCTTATCCCTAGCCTGATCGTAGTAGTTGTCAAAATGAACCGTATGATTATCATAATCCCTCAGCTCCCTCTCCTCACCGTAGCGGAGCGCTCTCTCCCTTATGTACTGGTAATCCTCATCGGAATCCGTGCACACGAATATGCTCTCAGGCTCCATGAGTTCTGCGAATTTCTCCACAAATCCGATTATTTCAGGGTTTTTCAGCGCTTCCAGCCTTTCCATCTGCTCTCTGGATATGTTCATGAATTCACCGATTGCTGGAAAAAATCCGAGAGTAAAAAGCTTTGGGCGAAACGGAGCCTTTTAATTCTACTTCCATTGACGAGCATGCTCGGTGATGCCTTCATAGAGCTAATGGATGTTAGGAAATCCTACGGAAAAAATGCGGTTCTTAGGGGAGTAAATCTCAAAGTTATGAAAGCGGATGTCCTTTCCCTAGTCGGTCCATCAGGCTCAGGAAAATCAACACTTCTCAGGTGTATAAACCGCCTTGTGGAGATAGATTCTGGAAAAATAATCGTGGACGGCAGAGATATAAGAGAATACGAGCCGACAGAACTAAGAAAAAAGGCTGTGCTGGTCCCTCAGATCAGTGCGATGTTTCCCGGGACAGTGAAGGAAAACATACTCTTTCCGCTGAAATCTCACGGTATAG
>JALSOU010000224.1 GCA_026986305.1 Thermoplasmata archaeon
AAAGAAAGGGTAAGTATGGGAGATTACGCTGGAAATAAGGATAAGGTTATTATACCTGTCAAGAGCATAATGCACGAGCATCCGATATTTGTGGGGCCGGGTTCAACCCTTGGAGAAATATCCAAGCTCATGATAGAGCACAAAATAGGCGGAATAATCATAACCAGAGGCAAGAAGCCTGTGGGAATAGTGCATCAGATAGATATCATAGAAACCGGCGCAAGCTTAGCTCCCCGTGAGGGTGTCTACATACAGATATCTGGTAGCGATGAGATATCAGGAATGTATGATGAGATATATGAGATAATAGGGAAATACATGAAAAGAATCGCTGAGATGAGCATGCCCAGACTCCTGAACATGCATGTGGTACATCACCACGACCACGATGGCACAAACTACACAGTTAGGCTTAGGATGACCACAGATAAAAAGACATACTTTGCAAGCTTTACAGAATGGAACATATTCAGGGCCCTCATAGAGGCTCTGGAAGACCTTGAAAGGCAGGTTAAAAAGGATAAGGAACGGGCGCTGGATGAGAAGAGAAGAAAGAAAAAGCCTGTTTCCTGAGATCGCCGGAGCAAAATTAGATTCTCTCACACCAGAAGCTCTGCTTCAGAAAATAAAAGAGATAAAGGCAGAGCGCGGTGTAGATATAATGGTGGCGAACCCAATGGCTGTGTGCGGAAGGGAGCATGTTCTATCCGCATACATGCACTCAAAAAGATCTGTGGAAAGAGGAGATGGCGCTTCCAAGGAGCTCTATGTGGAATTCCTGCGTTACCTCACAGGTGAGAGGCAGATATCAAGAGCCATGGAAAAAGGAGGTGTTCGGGGGAAGAGCGCTGTAATTCTGGCAGGATGTCCTGTGGACTATCTAATAGACATGCTAGGCGTGGAAAGAGATGACAGCTTTCTGGAATGCACTGAGGAAAAGCTCAGATATCTAGGAATAGGAGATAAGGAAGAGGCTCTGGAGCTGGTGGCCATGGTGGCGATACTTTGATCTTCGTCTTCGATGGCATAGATGGTTGCGGAAAAAGCACACATGCCAAGCATGCCTTTGATTATGTGGTATCCAGAGGATATGATGCTGTGCTTTTGAAGGAGCCGACCACTGAAAGCCCTGCGGGTATTGCTCTTAAAGAGGCCCTTGAATCCGGTAAAAGGCCATCTCCAGAAGAGGAGCTTAGGCTTTTCATAGAGGACAGGAAGTGGGATGTTGAGAACAGGATAATTCCAGCGCTCCAAAAAGGAGAAATAGTGGTACTTGACAGGTATTATTACAGCACAGTTGCGTATCAGGGAGCCAGAGGCATGGATGCGGAGAAAATAATGGAGATGAACTCCTTCGCGCCAAAACCAGATATAGGGTTCATTTTGGACATAGATCCAGAAATCGCCATGGAGCGCATAAAGAGGAGGAAAAACGCAGATTATTTTGAAGAGCTTGAATACCTGAAGAAGGTGAGGGAGATATTTCTCTCCATGAAAGGTCTTCCAGAAGTGGTAATAATAGATTCCTCAGGAGATAAAAGAGATGTAGAGGTGCAAATAAAAGGCTTTATTGACAGGGTCCTTTGATGCAATAATTTATATCCCTTTCTCATCTGCAGCCATGAAATACTCGGATGCTGGTGTGGATTTCTCTGAGGAAGGGAGGTCCATAGAGGGCATAAGCTCGGCGCTCCGCTACAGAAGAAAGGGGCTCGGCGCTCCGATAGAGCTTAAAGGGGCCTTTTCAGGACTCATAGATTTTGGGGATGTTTATCTCGCCATGGCCACGGATGGAGTTGGATCAAAGATGATTATAGCAGAGAGCATGAAGAAATTTGACACAGTTGGAATAGACTGCATAGCCATGAATGTGAATGACCTGATTTGTGTCGGAGCAGAACCCATGGCATTTGTGGATTACTTCGCAGTTGAAAGGCACGATGAAAGGGTTGCGAAGGAGATAGGCATAGGGCTCAACAAGGGGGCGGAGCTCTCAAATATGACCATAATAGGTGGGGAGACCGCCACGCTTCCAGATATGATTAAAGGCTATGACCTCGCAGGAACTGCGCTGGGATATGTGAAAAAGGACTCTGTCATAACTGGGGAGAAAATAAGGGTAGGTGATTTGATAATCGGACTCCCAAGCTCTGGACCTCATTCAAACGGATACACACTGATAAGAAAGGTTTTGAAGGAAGCTGGAATAGCTTATGATGATGATTTCAATGGGAGAAAGGTTGGAGAGGTGCTTCTGGAGCCAACCAGAATATATGTGAAGGATATTCTGTCTATCCTGAAAGATGGGATAGAGGCGCACGGCATGGCCCACATAACAGGAGGCGGGCTAAGAAACCTTCTCAGATTGAAAAAAGGCGTGGGCTATGTCATAGAGGACCCGATGGATGTCCAACCCATATTCAGAGCCATACAGGAGTGGGGAAAGATAGATGATTACGAGATGCACCAGACCTTCAATATGGGAATGGGCTTTGCAATAATAGCTCCTGAGGAGAGCGCTCACTCCATAGTAAAGAGGATTTCAGGGTCAAAAATCGTAGGCGAGGTTGTCAAAGGCTCTTCTGTCCATGTTCCTTCGCTAGGTATTGAATACAGGGAATACATGTAGTTCGGGAAAAAATAGATAAAATGCGTATTGATGGGCTGGCTGTGAAGGTCGCCATAGGAACCCATGACAAAAAGAACATGCACGATGACCATGTTGGAGATTCCAGATACTTCGCAATATATGAGCTGGAAAAGGGATCATGGAGCTTTCTGGAGTACAGAGAGAACAACTCCCCTGAGGAGAGGACCCACGGTGACCCGAGAAAAGCTGAGGCCATAATGAAGATAATAGAAGGCTGTGATGTCCTTGTTGGCAGAGCGATGGGCCCAAATTTCGTGAAGATAAGGGATGAGAGCCCTTACCTGCCTGTGATAGTCAGGGGAAAGCACAGGAGCATAGAGGATGCCCTAAAAGCCATAAATGAGAACTACGAGGCTATTAAAGAGGCTCTGAAAAGGAAAAGGGCTGGAGAGAAAGGTGGAAAACCCCTGATAATAGAATGATGCTCATGCTTTTAAACCTCAATCATATGATGGCGTGTGAAATCCAGCAGCATATATGAACGCGAGCTTAAAGGCATATTGCAGGCAGATGAGGGGGTTTTAAGCAGAGTTATTAAGGGATGCAGAGAGGAGGAGAAGGAAAATTACCTATCCATAAAAAATAGGCCTTTCATGGTTATAAGAGCTGCGGGATCATTCGGCGTTGACCTTGTGGCTATACGCTCGGACTTCTCCCTTCCGATAGAGGTAAAGAGCTCATCTTCTAAAAAGATAACGTTCAGCCACAGCGGGGGAAGGGCTCAGGAGCAGGCTGAAAGGATGAGGAAAGAGTGTCAGAGAGCTGGCCTTATACCGATATATGCGTTCAGGCTTAAATCATACAGGGGCGATGCTTGGCGGATATTCACCTTGGAAATAGAGGGTTTGGAAGGGAGGAGCGCTCTCCTTTATGAGAGAATTCCGAAGATTCACAGATCTTCCAGAGGTGGGTATGTGATGAAGTGGGATGAAGGTATGAAGCTGAGCGATTTCATAGGATTGTTGAGCGGAGTTTGACCTCCCTTAAGGAAGCGAAACCCATAAATAGGGGAAGGTACAGAGATATATGGGAGGATAAAGGCGCGGAAATAACATATAGGTGTGTGTTATTCTGCGCAGGTCTAGACGGTAGGTGATATGATAAGATTCGGAATAGCTGGAATACCGCTATCGAGCAAGGGCCGCACGCTATATGATGGGGTAAAAGATGTTCATAATATAGGATTGAGAGCACTGGAAGTCCAATTTTTAAGGATAAATAGCTATGAAAGACCAATTTTCAACGAAGAAGTGGGTATGGCGGCCAAAGACATACATGGAGTCTTGGTAACCGAGGTTCTAACAAAGAGAACAGGAACATGGAACACTGGCAGATATGCCATGGAGCACCCTCTTGAAAAGGGAGAATCCCTAAGAATGCTGTCTATTCCCGTTGCTCCAGACTACTATAAGCTTGATTTCATAGGAAAAGTTGCGAAAGAGCTTGATGTTCGCCTCACAGTCCACACACCACACTATATGGAGCTTACAAAAGATGGGAAAGAGGCTGAGGATAGTGTTAGATATCTGAAATGGGCGGTGCTCATAGCAGATGCTCTGCAGGCAGATACTGTGGTAACCTACCTAGGCATATATGGAGATGACAAAGAAGAGAGCATACAGAACGCCATAAAGAACCTTCAGAAGGTAAGAAACTGGATAAAAAGGAATAAGATGAGGGTCAAAATAGGCATTGAAACCAGTGGCTGGCAGGATGTGGCAGGAAGTCTCGATGAGGTTCTGGAAATATGTTCAAAGATACATATGACGATCCCTGTCCTGAATTTCGGCCACATACATTCCAGAGAAGGGGGCAGTCTCAATACCAAGGAGGATTTCACAGAGATATTTGAAAGGACAAAGAAATATGCAAAAGATGGATATTATGCACATTTCAGCGGGGTAGAGCATCAGAAAGGGTTTGAAAGACAATACACTCCAATAAAAAGAGGGGACTTGAAGTTTGAGCCTCTGGCTGAGAGTATCATAGAAAACGACATAGATGTAACTATAATATCCAGCTCCCCCCTATTGGAGCATGATGCTATTTATATGAAAGTCATATATGAGAGGCAGCTTATGAAAAAATACGCGAAGAAAAAGTCCAAGTCCAAAGAGGGTAGGAAATGAACGGAGAGCGTTTTTACAGTTCTGTTGAATACATTCTAAAAGAGGCAGCCAACATAGTTAAAAAGGTTGATTATGAGAAAATAAAGCTTGCCGCAGATAGCATTCTTAGAAGCAAGCAGACATTTGTCTACGGTGTGGGAAGGTCGGGCATAGTGGGAAAGGCCTTTGCGATGCGCCTCGTCCAGATGGGGCTCAAAGCGTATTTCATAGGGGAAAGCACCACACCCATCGTAGAAAAAGGTGACTCTGTGGTGGTTATATCAAACACAGGTGAGACACTCTCAGCTATTCAGACAGCAGAGATTGTGAAAAGAGTTGGGGCAAACTCCATTGTTCTAACATCTGAGCCAGAATCTTCGCTTGCAAAGCTTGCTGAAATCCTAATAATTCTTAGGACAGATGGCGAGATAAATACTGATTATGCTCCATTGGGCACGGTTTTTGAGGATTCTGCCCTTATAGTTTTAGACGGAATGATTTCAGAATTAATGGAAAGAAAAGGGGAAAACGAAGAGAGCATGAGAGGAAGACATGCCATATGGGTCTAAGTCACATTTTTCTTATTAAATATAAAACAAAAATGGAGGCGAACCTGTGTGGGAGGAGAACATTTACACTTTTTCACTCTTCCTGTGTCCACAAAGAGAGTGGGTTGACCGGGCGGGACGAGGAAAATTCCGCAGGAATTTTCCGAGTAAGCCCGTGTCCACGAGCGGATGAAGTGAGCGAGTGGACCGGGCGGGATGTTCGACGACAGGAGAACAGCCAGACTCTTTTTGAAGAAAAGAGTCGTAGCACGGGACATTTTTGAGCGTAGAGGAAGTGGACCGGGCGGGATTTGACGAGATAGCCGAACATAAGCCTAGCCCATGGAGCATAGCGGAATGGACCGGGCGGGAGGCGCAAAAAATATTTTGCGACTAAGCACGGTACACGAGTGAAACGAGTGGACCGGGCGGGATTTGAACCCGCGGCCTCTGCCTTGCAAGGGCAGCGATCTTCCGGGCTGATCTACCGGCCCAATTTTTATTACAATAAGGATGGGCCCGTCCGGATTTGAACCGGAGACCTCCGCCGTGTCAAGGCGACGTCATAACCAACTAGACCACGGGCCCAGCGCTTAAATCCGTGGTATGTTGGGTATAGAACTTCCGCATGGAAGTGCGTGTAACCAACTAGACCACGAGCTCAGTGCGGGAGTGAGGAGCGCAGATGTGGGGGTAGTATATTTTATTTACGGGTTTG
>JALSOU010000225.1 GCA_026986305.1 Thermoplasmata archaeon
ATGGCATAAACCTAGCAACTATTGATAAAAAGAACGGGTTCAAGAGGTACTCCATGGAAGAGGTGGAGAAGATAAGGAAGAAATTTCAGTAAGGAATTGATTTTATGAGCGCCGATGATGTGCTTAGAGAGACGAGAAAAGCCGTGAACGAGATACTCTCAGGGCAGGTTGACATAGTCAACATCACCTTTGAAGGCCCAGCCATAGTGATATACACCAGAGACATAGGTGCTTTTGCCCAGAGCGAGGAGATAATAAACAAGCTTGCGAAGATACTCAAAAAGAGGATAATAATAAGGCCAGATCCCAGCATAACTCTGCCTCCTGAGGATGCTGAGGTTGAGATAAGAAAGATAGTTCCTGAAGAGGCTGGAATCACTGATTTCTACTTTGAAAGGGATACTGGGCAGGTGACCATAGAAGCCAAAGCCCCCGGAATAGCCATAGGGAAGAAAGGGGCTCTCCTCAACGAGATAAAGAAGAAGACGGGATGGGCGCCTGTCATCATAAGAACTCCACCGATACAGTCCAAGACAATAGAGGATATCCGGAAATACCTCAGGATGGTGGCTGACGAGCGCAGGGACTTCCTGATGAGGGTTGGTCGAAGGCTGAATAGGGACCTTATTGAAAAGGGAGAGTACTGGATAAGGTTCACCGCACTTGGTGGTTATAGGGAGGTTGGAAGGAGCTCAACCCTTCTCATGACAAAGAACAGCAAGGTGCTGATAGATGTGGGTGTGGATGTCTCCACAAATCCTGATAAAATGACTCCTTTTCTGGATGTACCTGAGGTTCAGCCTCTGGACTCCATAGATGCGATTGTTCTCACCCATGCACATCTTGACCATTCAGGACTCATACCTGCCCTTTACAAGTACGGTTACGATGGCCCCCTGTACTGCACGCCTCCAACCAGAGACCTCATGGCCCTTCTCCAGCTGGATTATATAAAGGTCTCATTCGGAGAGGGAAAGAGGAGCCCATACCAGTCAGCAGATATAAGGAACGCTGTGAAGCACTGCATACCGCTGAAATATAAGGAGACAACAGATATAGCTCCCGACATAAAGCTCACATTCCACAACGCAGGGCACATTTTAGGCTCCGCATCGGCACATTTCAACATAGGTAACGGCACATACAACATACTGATAACCGGTGACATAAAATTCGAGAGGACATGGCTGTTCAACGCAGCCAATGTGAAATATCCGAGGCTGGACACAGTGATAATGGAATCCACATATGGATCATATACCGACATACAGCCAACTAGAAAGGAGGCCACAGAGCATCTGAAAGAAATAGTCTCAAGAACCCTTGAGAAAAGGGGAAAAATCCTCATACCTGTTTTCGCAGTGGGTCGTTCTCAGGAAGTTATGCTGGTTCTTGAGGAGCTAATGAGAAAGGGAGAGATCCCTGAAACTCCTGTCTATCTTGATGGAATGATATGGGAGGCCACTGCGATACACACAGCATATCCAGAGTATCTTAACAGCGGCCTGAGGATGAAGATATTCCAGCAGCAGGAGAACCCCTTCCTTTCAGAGATATTCCATAAAGTTGAAACCGGAGCCCAGAGGGAGAACATAATCGCGGATCCAGATCCTGCCATAGTTCTGGCAACATCAGGTATGATGAACGGTGGGCCTGTGATGGAGTACTTCAAGCACTGGGCTGATGATGAGCGCAACACCCTGATATTTGTGGGTTATCAGGCTGAGGGGACCCTAGGTAACAAGATACAGAAGGGATGGAAGGATGTTACATTGATGGAGCGCGGAAACCCGATAACAATAGAGATAAAGATGGATATAGAGACCTCGGAGGGATTCTCAGGCCACTCAGACAGGAGACAGCTCATAAGGTACATCTCATCCCTAACGCCTGATCCTGAGAGGATAGTATTCTGCCATGGAGAAGAGGCTAAGGCCCTTGAGATGGCTCATGTGGTCAGAAGAAAATACGGTATAGAGACCGCAGTTCCGAAGAATCTGGAAACGATGAGGGTTAAGTGATTAACCCACTACCTTTGATAGCTCCAGCATCAGCATGTCGAAGCGCTCTTCAAGGAGCTTCATCTTTTTCTCTATGCTTTCAAGGCTCTCAGACTCGTCTATGAGCTCCAGAACAGAGTGTATTTCAGCTATGTAGCTCTTCATAGCTTTAAGCTCATCCAGAGCCTTTTCATCCCCCTCGTCTATCCTTGCCAGCAGGTCTAGAAAGTATTCTTCCAGTTTTTCCAGTGTTTCGTGCATATTGAGGAATTGCCCTATCTATTAATAGCTTCCTGTGCAGAAATGGTCAGTAATAGTACCAGTCATCGTAGTCATCTTCCTGCTCTGCGTATTCATGGCTTTCCTCATAAGGATACGCGGCTTCATAGCCGTATGGGTATTCAGGATATTGTGGAGGGGTGTATGGTTCAGGCCTCATGATATACCATATCAAGGTAAGAGCGCTCACCAAGTCTGCGGCCAAAAGAAGCCATGGAACATAGACAACCCTAGATTCGTCCCTAGGCCTGCTTTTTATGAATTCTATGTCCTTTTTGCTGTCTTCGCAGAAGTCCAGAGGCGGTGGCGGCGCTCCTTTGCTGGCATTTATCGCATAGTACATGACGCCATCCTGATGTATGGTGTGGTGTGGATGCTCAGGGTCCTCATGATCAGCGTGGTATCCTATGCCAACCAGACAAATGAGGTGGCCGAATTCGTGCAGAAGCACCGATTTCTCTGCCCTTTCCTCGCTCAATCCCTGCTTTTCCATGCCTCTCAGCTGGTCCTTGAATATGGCCACAGACGAATGTGAGTATGTGAGACCCACCACTTCTGTGCTAATCTCAGAGTATCCGCTGGAATCCGCATATCTCCCGTTTAGGTATAGGAAGTAGATCACAGCTGTATCTCCATGTTTGTATAGGTTTCTGTGCTCTTTTTCCATAGAAACTAGGTCTTCAAGGGTGTATGAATTCTTATAAGAAAATATTATGTCAGAGGCGCTGTGATTTATGTAAACCCTGTCTTTTTCGCAGTATTCGTATATTTTATCTATGAGAAAGTTCATCGCATTCCAGTCAGGCTCCTCCCCAGATACCCAGTCAACCTCAATCTCTATGTTTTTGTATATGTCATCAGAGAGGTAATCCAGAGCGTAATCCAGCGGAGAGATGTAGATGTATCTGTGTTCATCAGCCCATTCCCCTACAACCACCACTGAGAAGTACGCACCTATGAGAGCTCCGACCAGAACCACGGATATGGCAAGGCCCCTGTTCATCTCTCAGAAAAACCCATGCTGTTTAAAAAGGATTTCTAAAACCTTTTCTCGTGGAGCTCTCCCCTGTGTAGGTCAACCACTGCCACCACTCCGGGATCGGGCTTGAAGTTGTTCAGCTTCTGATACTTTGTCTGAGCCTGCCATGTGGATGCGTTAATAACCATAGTTCCCTTATAGCGTGAGGCTACAAAGGAGTGAACATGGCCTGTTACAAAGATATCTGGAACATCATCTATAACCATGTAATCCTCTTTCTCAGGGGCAAGAGGTGTTTTAGCCCCGTAAATAGGTGCAAGTATTCTGGACTTCAGCATCCTTATGAGAGCCAGACTAGGATCTTCGTAACTCACACCTGGAAGAACGCTTATGAAGTCGTTTATGCTGGTGCCATGGTATGCCAGTATCTTAACCCCCTCTATCTCAAGCATCGCAGGGCTCCCTGCGAACATGACATCGCCTGAAAACAGGGACTTTATATCGTCATCAAAGGCGGGTTGAGGCTCTGCAGGCCTAACAAAGTCGTGGTTTCCGGGGATCATAACTATCTTTATCCTGTCGGGTATGTCCTTTATCATCTCTGCCAAGCGCTCATACTGCTGGTATATGTCCAGAATATCAAGCTCCTCTTCCTGATCTGGATACACACCTATGCCGTCTACCACATCCCCTGCCATCACGATGTATCCCACATTTTCAGCTTCATCACTGTGCAGCCACCTGACAAATCTATTCCACGAATCCTCAAGAAATGTCTTGCTTCCAACATGGATGTCTGAAATGAATGCGACGCTCACATCTTCTTCAGATAGGTTCATGGAGTGGTTTGGGATGTCCGGCCAAACTATGTTCTCTCCGAATATTATGGGATTTCTACCACCTTTTTTCTCAGACACTTTTCCGTAAACACCTATGACCTCATCCAGCAGAGGCTTTTCCCTCATCTTTTGCCTTGAGAAAAACACCTCTATAGTGCCTGTGGGGTCCTCAACGCTTATCATATATCCCTTTCTTGTTTCGCGGACATCGCTTACCATGCCTATTACAGAGACCTCATCTCCTGAAAGCTTGATAGCCCTCTCTATGCTCTTAATGTTTTTTAGAACTCCTTTACCTTTAAGCACAGTGGAAAGCCTGTTGTATCTGTCCACAAATGTCGCCACAAAGCTGTCAACCTTCGCAACAGCCTTGGACTTCCCTGTGACATCCCTAAGCACCTTTATGTTATCAAATTTCCTCTCCACCCTCTTTTTCATCACATTTTTCCCTATAAGGCCCTGCACATCCTCCATGTCCAGAATCTTCGGCACCTTGGGGTTTGAAGATATGACTTCCCTTATTTTTTTAAGCTCGTCCCCTTCCCTTTTCAGGTAATCAAACGCATCAGGCGTGAGTAGAGCGCCTCTCTCGCTTAGCTGGGACAAAAACTCCCTGAGTGCATCCTGCATCGCGGAGTAATTTCCGGGGCGAGTTAAAAGCTTTTCTGTAAAAGCTATTCTAAGATTTTTATGTTTATTTTTTGAGTCGCAACCTTAATTAGCCCCCAGCGTTCTGTGAAAGGGATTCTATGCAGGAGCCCGAGATACGGAGATATTCAAAGAGAGAAGTGCTCTCAATGATGCACCCTGTGATAGGCGAGTGGTTCGACTCACGCTTTGAGGACCTCACTGAGCCTCAGGCATACGCAATACCCCTTATACACAGGAAAAAAAGCGTTTTGGTATCCTCCCCAACAGGATCAGGAAAGACCATGACAGCATTCCTTTCCATAATAAACAACCTATTTGAGATGGCTGAGGCAGGTAAGCTTGAGGATAAGATATACTGCGTCTATGTCTCTCCTTTAAAGGCTCTGGCAAACGACATACACAGGAATCTTGAAATCCCCCTTAAAGAGATTTATGAATTGGCTAGGAAAAAAGGCATGAAGATTCCCAGAATAAGGACTGCCATACGCTCAGGAGACACCAGCCAGAGTGAGAGGCAGAGGATGTCAAGAAGACCTCCGCACATATTCATAACAACACCTGAATCTTTATCCCTCGTTCTCACATCCCCCAAGTTCAGGGAGCGCTTCAGGGATGTCAGGTATGTTATCGTAGATGAGATACACGAGCTTTCAGGATCAAAAAGGGGTTCCATGCTGTCCGTCAATCTTGAGAGGTTGCAGAACCTCTCAGGACCGCTTGTCAGAATAGGGCTATCAGCAACACAGGCACCCATAGAGGAGATTGCTAGGTTTTTAGGGGGCTATTCCTCAGGAAAACCGAGAAAGGTGGAGATAATAGAGATAAAGCGCAGAAAGGACATGGATATGGAGGTTCTATCCCCTGTGCCTGACATAACAGCGGTTCCCTATGAGATTGCCAGCGAAAGGGCATATGATATGATAGCGGAGCTCATAAATAAGCACAGGACAACCATAGTTTTCACGAACACGAGGAGCGCAACTGAGAGTGTGGCATACAAGCTCAAAGAGAGGGGAATAGAGGCTATAGAGGCACACCACGGAAGCATGAGCAAGGAGAGAAGGCTGGATGTGGAGGAAAGGCTGAAAAGAGGGGAATTAAAAGCGGTTGTAACATCAACATCCCTTGAACTGGGAATAGATATAGGATATGTGGACCTTGTGGTTCAAATAGGCTCTCCAAAAAGCATTGCCAAAGGTCTTCAAAGAATAGGGAGGTCAGGGCATGCCATCGGCGCTGTGCCGAAAG